>JBBSLF010000017.1:0-21511 GCA_038255505.1 Candidatus Limnocylindria bacterium | reverse complement strand
GTTTACGGCGTGGACTACCAGGGTATCTAATCCTGTTCGCTCCCCACGCTTTCGTACCTCAGTGTCAGAAATGGCCCAGCAAGCTGCCTTCGCCATTGGTGTTCCTGGTAATATCTACGCATTTCACTGCTACACTACCAATTCCACTTGCCTCTGCCATCCTCTAGATGTCCAGTATGAGATACGACGATATGGTTGAGCCACACGTTTTAACATCTCACTTAAACATCCACCTACGCCTAGTGTTCATCGTTTACGGCTAGGACTACCGGGGTATCTAATCCCGTTCGCTCCCCTAGCTTTCGCGCCTCAGCGTCAAGAATGGGCCAGGTAGTCGCCTTCGCCACTGGTGTTCCTCCCGATATCTACGCATTTCACCACTACACCGGGAATTCCACTACCCTCTCCCACCTTCAAGCCGATCAGTTTCCGATGCAGTTTCCCAGTTGAGCCGGGAGATTTCACATCGGACTTGACCAGCCGCCTGCGCGCTCTTTACGCCCAGTAAATCCGGACAACGCTTGCGACCTACGTATTACCGCGGCTGCTGGCACGTAGTTAGCCGTCGCTTATTCCTCAGGTACCGTCTTGGATCTTCCCTGAGAAAAGAGGTTTACGACCCTAGAGCCTTCATCCCTCACGCGGAGTTGCTGCCTCAGACTTTCGTCCATTGGGCAAAATTCCCGACTGCTGCCTCCCGTAGGAGTCTGGGCCGTTCTCAGTCCCAGTCTGGCTGATCATCCTCTCAGACCAGCTACCGATCGTCGCCTTGGTGAGCCGTTACCCCACCAACTAGCTAATCGGACGCAGACCCCTCCGGAAGCGGATTACTCCTTTAGACGACGAACCGAATCGTCGACCACATGCGGTATTAGCCACCCTTTCGGGCAGTTATTCCCCACTTCCGGGCAGGTCATCTACGCGTTACTCAGCCGTTCGCCACTCGGCAACCATCGAGCAAGCCCGATGGCACCTCGTTCGACTTGCATGTCTCATGCACCCCGCCAGCGTTTGTCCTGAGCCAGGATCAAACTCTCCGTACAAAAAAACCAGTGTTCTCGCCTCCAGAGTTTCCTCCTTCAGCTCCTCCACCGGTTAAGAGTTCGACGTTGTCCCGCTGACTCGTGTGGATTCCTATCACTCTTCAACTGGTAAGCCGCCTCGCCACTCGACTCGGTGTCGATGCTTGGCTTCGTTCGATTCGAGGACTCCCCTAAAGGTGAACTCGCGATGGGTCACGCGGCACGGACCGTGGTCCGCCGTTCATGGCTCATCGGCCGGCTGGATGCCGACGCGAAGGTGGACTATAGATCAGGCCGCTCGTACCGTCAAGCGAAGCCGCTGCGTCAGCGTTCCATGGCGCGGCGGCCCTGAAGGGAGCGGATGAGGGTCACGTCATCGGCGTATTCGAGGTCGCCGCCGACCGGCAGGCCACGCGCGATGCGGGTCACATTGGGAACATGCGCGCCGATCACGTCCGCCAGGTACATGGCAGTCGCCTCGCCCTCGAGATTCGGGTTGGTGGCGAGGATGACCTCCTCCACGCCACCGGCGGTCACGCGGACGATGAGTTCTCGCGTGCGCAGCCGGTCGGGACCGATGCCGTCGATGGGGCTGATCGCGCCGTGCAGCACGTGGTAGCGGCCACGAAATTCACCGGTGCGCTCGATGGCCAGCACGTCGAGTGGCTCTTCGACCACGCAGATGCGGTTCGGCTCGCGACGCGGATCGGTGCAAATCACGCATGGATCGACGCCCGTCTCGGTGATGTTGCAGCACACGCCGCAATACGCCACGTCCTCCTTGATGGAGACCAGCGCCGCCGCGAGGGATCGGGCGTCATCAGTCGAAGCACGCAGGACGTGATAGGTCAGGCGCTGCGCCGTCTTGGTGCCGACTCCAGGGAGCTTGCTGAACTCCTCGATCAGGCGCGCGACGGGGGCAATGAGTCCCGCCATCGGCGGCTCAGCCGAATCCCGGGAGGCCGGGCATGCCGGGCAGACCCATGGCACCCGCGATGCCGCCCATGCGCTCGCGCTCCAGCTCCTTGCTCTGCGCGATCGCCTCGTTGATGGCGGTCATCACCAGGTCCTGGAGCATCTCGGCCTCATCGGGATCGATGGCCGAGGGATCGATCTCAACGCTTCGCACCTCCTGCGCGCCTGTGATCACGATCCGAACTGCTCCCCCGCCGGCGGTCGCCTCGAGCGTGGTCTCCTTCAACTCCTCCTGGGCCTGGGCCATCTGGGTCTGCATCTGCTGCGCCATCTTGGCAATGTTCGAGATATTCACGCGTCACTCCTGCCTTGAAATCGATTCGGTGTCCCGCCAGTCTAGTCACCGACTGCCGCTCCACGGTGCAGAGAAGAGACAGGCCCTGGGCGAATGTCCGATATCGGCACGGCGCTGCCGCGTACCAAGCAGGATCGCCGTACGCAGGGCCGGAAGCCACCGTTCAGCCGGATCGGGTCGGACCGAGCGTGAGTCAACGCGAGAACGAGTCGGTCGAGACCCCGCGCTTGGCTAAGCCGACGGTCATTGGTAGGTGGCGGCGTCGAACTGCCACCGCATGCCGCGCGGGTGCCACCCATGGCGCCGGGGGCATGCGGCAGCGGCGTCCACGGCCAGCCACCAGACTAGCGGACTTCGGGAGCGTCCACGAGCTCGCCGCCGGTGATCTTCAGAACGCCCTCGAGCAGGGCGCGCGCCTCAGGGTCGTCCGCGGCACCAACTGCCTGTTCGACAGTCAACGGCTCGAGCTCCAGATTGCTGGCGACGCACTCGATGGCGAACGAGCCCCCGAACATCTCGCCGAGGAGGATCTCGATGGCGCCTGAGCGCTGCGAGATCCGTGAGCGCATGAATTCGCGCCCCTCGGGGAAGGCGAGTGTCAGCCGCGCCCCATCCCGGGCGATGGGGCGACATTCCTTCAGCAGGGGCTTGATGACCGGGTTGGCACGTTCGACAACCTCGGCCCAGCGCGCGCGAAGCTCCGCGACGTCACCGGCGCCCCTTGGCGCAGAGCTCGCCTGAGCCGATGCCGGCTCCGGCGCAGATTGTGGTGGCGTGGCTGGAGCCGGGGCAATGCGGCGCTGCGCTGGCGGTGTCTGGGCTGACGGTGTCTGGGCAGGGACGGTCCGGGCGGCGACGGGCATGGCCTGGGTGACGACTGAGGCCGATTCCGCAATCTCGATTCCGAGCAGCTCCAGGATGAGTCGGGCGCGACCTTCGCGTGCGCCGATGCCGGCGGCTTCGGCCAGCGCGCGCAGAATCGTTGCCAGGCGACGGGCGGCGACGGGATCAGCGGCAGATGCGAGCAAGCGACGGCGCGCCTCAGTTTCGGCTTGGGCGGCGATCTGTGCGAGGTCGCGTCCGGCATCGGCCAACGAGGCGACGCGGTCGAGGGCCACCGGCGCATCCCCGGCCTCGTAGGCGTCGACGAGCTCGATGATCGTCTCCTCATCAGCGAGGCCAACCGCCTCGCGCACATCGGCCAGGGTCAGGCGGCCACTGGCGAAGGACAACACCTGGTCGAGCAGCGATTCGGCGTCGCGCATTCCCCCATCGGCCAGGCGGGCAACCAGGGCCAGCGCGTCTTCATCGGCATCGGCGCCTTCGACAGCGCAGATACGCGTCAGTTTGCCGATGATGGTGGCCTCGCCGATGCGCCGGAAATCGTGACGCTGCGTGCGGCTGATGATGGTGGCCGGCACCTTGTGGGTATCGGTCGTGGCCAGGATGAAGACGACGTGGTCGGGAGGCTCCTCGATCAGCTTGAGCAGCGCGTTGAAGGCGTGCGTGCTCAGCATGTGGACCTCGTCGATGATGTACACCCGGCGACGCAACTCGGAAGGAGCGGTGAGCGCCCGCATGACGAGGTCGCGCGCATCCTCCACCAGGCCGTGACTGGCGGCATCGATCTCGATGACATCGAGCGCCCGACCCTCTCGGATGGAGACGCAGGCGGGACAGGCATCGCACGGGTCGCCATCGGAGCCGATGGCGGTGCAGTTGATGGCCTTGGCCAGGATCCGCGCCGTGGACGTCTTGCCGGTGCCACGCGGCCCGACGAAGAGGTACGCATGGGCCAGCCGATCGCCGCTGATGGCACGGCGCAGGGTCGTGACGATCGGTTCCTGACCGATGAGCTCAGCGAAACGCTGCGCGCGGAAGCGGCGGTAGAGCGCGCGGTTCGAAGCGGGCGGATCGTCGAGCACGGGCTGGGCTGCGGGCATGCGAAGTACCGTACACCGATTCGATGGCGCTCATCGGTGGAGAGAATGAATCGGCCGTGCACCCGATGTCGATTCACACCTGCTCGCACTCACCCACGCGTCCGGCTCCAGCCAGGTTGTCCCACGGCACCCGCAGGCGATCGCTTACCGCTGCTTCCTTCCGGATCTGACGGGGTTCACGGACCTACGCTGCGCGGGACCCGACTCTCAACGTCGGACGACGGTGGTGGTGGCCGAGCGGTGTGGACCTCGACCGGGAATTCAGCTCCGCTAGAGCGGTTTGCGGATACAGGGCACCGCTAGTTCCCCGCCTAGCACGACCGGCAGCGATGGTAGGTCGCAGGACCGCATCGGTCAATTCGAAGGTGGCGGAGAGGGAGGGATTCGAACCCTCGACGGGTTGCCCCGAACGGCATTTCCAGTGCCGCGCCATAGGCCTCTAGGCGACCTCTCCACGAAGCCGATGCGGTGGCGGAGAGGGTGGGATTCGAACCCACGGTACGGTTACCCGCACACCGCTTTTCGAGAGCGGCACCTTCAACCACTCGGACACCTCTCCTCGCCGGGAGCGAGTCTAGCGCACGCTAGACCGATGCGGATTCCGTGGACAGGCGTCGAGCCTCCGACTCGCGAACTCCCGACACGACCGAAAGCTGATGGGGCAATGCGGGGTCGCGGGCGAGCTGGATGACGCTGCCGGCGGCTCCGCGATCCGGGTCCGGGACGGCGAAGACGAGTGCCCGGACTCGCGCCTCGACCAGGGCCCCGGTGCACATTGCGCACGGCTCGTGCGTGGTGAAGATGGTCACCTCGGCCAGGCGCCGTGTGCCCATCTTGCGGGCCGTGGCCTGGATGGTGAGGAGCACGGCGTGGGCAGTTGGATCGTCCTGGAGCGCTGACCGATCGTGATCACGCGCGATCATGGCGTCGTCGATGACGGCGACGGCCCCGATCGGCTCCTCGCCCTCTGCGGCGCCACGCCGCGCCTCGGCGATCGCCTCGGCCATGTAGAGCTCATAGTTCATCGATCCGCCTCTCGCGCGGGCATCACGGGCGTGGAGGCCGGCGCTCAATCGAGTCTAGCAGAGGTGGGTACGAATCCGGCTTTTGCGATCACCGTCGAGGCAGCTGCGCACGGACTCCCGTCGGGGTGGCCGTATGTTCAGGCGGTGCCGACCTCGGCGCCAAGGCTGACGAGCTGTGTCGCGATGACGATCACCAGGCTGGTGGCCGCGAAGATCGTGACCAGGTGGATGCCGAGCGGGAATGGCAAGAACATCGTGGCGCCGACCGCCAGCAGCGCGGCGGCGAGAGCGACCAGAATCGGCCAGCCGATCCCACGGAGCACCACGAGGAGGACGACAGCCGGCAACCAGTAGGCGAACTGGCTGATGACGCCCAGTTCCGCGATCCCACCGGCCAACTCCTGCACCGCCTGAATCGGCGGGACGAGCGGGGGCAGGAACATCACCACGCAGTGGAACGCGAGCGCCACAAGGGCCAGAACGCCGATGCTGAGCTCAGGCCAGGCCAGGCGAACGGCGTGCGACTCGAGAGTGCTGCCACGCCGCAGCCGCCACGCGACCGCAATCCCGAACACCACCAACAACAGAGCCCAGAAGGGCCACGCGACCATGTGGGCAGTTTACTGCGAAGCGCAGCCGAGGCGGGCGTCCTGCTTATCGAGAGAGCCCGGCCACGGGGCCGGGCTCTCCGCGTTCAGCGTTGCGCCGCGGTGTCAGGCGTTGCTGCGCGAGTCGACTGCTTCGCCGGGCATCATGAAGCCCACACCGAGGAAGATGATCGCCGTCAAGAAGTGAATGATCATCTCCGCGCCGCCCAGCGGCATGATGCCGAAGCCATTCGGAGCGAACAAGCCGATGATGCCGAGCAGGAGGTAGGCCACGCCGAAAGCGCGAAGCACCAGGATCGACATCGACACGGTGGTCGATGCGTAGAGCAGAATCCCTCCGAGCAGGATGTGCACGATGTTCGCGACGGCGTTGACCGGTACGATTCCGAGCACCGCCGCGTCCGCGACCTCCATCCCCTCCATGTCGGTCATCGGACTGATGGCCGGGATGAATCCAATGATTCCAACCAGCACAAAGATGGCGCCAAAGACGAGTGCGACCATTCGAGCCATTCCCATGGGTTCATCAACCTCCCTCGTGTACGGAGCCCCCCGGTGGCCTCGGCCAGCATATGTCTAGCATACGGACTCAAGCTGGCGCCGCCGCTCCCGGCGCCCGAGACTGAAGAGGACCGGAGGTCGCGCCATCGCTCCAGACGTCCCAGGTCGCCCCAAAGGGTGGACCCGCACCGACACCGCGGCTCTCCTGCTCATCACGTTGGGCGCGGCGATCCTGCGCTTCGTTTCGCTCGGTCGGCCGATCGAACTGGTCTTCGACGAGATCTTCTATGCGCGCGACGCATGCTGGTACGTCGCCGGCAGCGAGGCTGTCTGCGGCATCACCGACCTCACCAGTCGCGCGCATCCGCCGCTCGGCAAGTGGCTCATCGGGTCCGGCATCGCGGCATTCGGCTATGAGCCGTTTGGCTGGAGGGTCGGGGTCGCGGTGGCTGGCACGCTCAGCGTGGCCCTCGTCTACTTCCTCGCTTGGCGTCTGCTGCGGCGCGTGATCGTCGGATACGGGGCCACGGTGGGTGCCATCGCGGCATCGGCGCTGCTGGCGACGGACTTCTTGCACCTCGTCCAATCGCGCGTCGCCATGTTGGACGCGTTCATCGTGCTCTTCGTGGTCGGCGCCGTGCTTGCCGTCGTCCTGGACCGCGATCGGATTCGCGAAAGCACTGTCCCGCCCTGGTGGTGGCGCTTGACGCTCGGACGGCCCTGGAGGGCCGTGGCCGGGATCTGCATCGGTGCCGCGGCAGCAACCAAGTGGTCCGGGGCCTTCGTGGCGCCGGCGATCATCGGTCTCGTGGTGGCGTGGGAGATCGCCGAACGGAGGCGCGCGGAGCCCGACGCGGGCTGGAAGCGATGGCTGTGGGGTGCCGTGCGACGCGAGGCGATCCCCACGTTCGTCCTGTTGGCGGTCGTTCCCGTCGTGACGTACATGGCCAGTTACATCGGTCGCATGCCGGGCGAGTTGATCGCCATGCCGTGGGACACCGCATCGGTCTGGCGCGGGATCTGGGAGCACCAGCGCTCCATGCTCGACTTCCACACCGGGCTTGGCGGGAACCATCCCTATCAGTCCCCGGCCTGGTCGTGGCCGATGATCCGCCGACCGGTGGCTTATTGGTTCGAAGACTCCGGCGGCAGCTACCGCGAGATTCTGGCGCTGGGAAATCCGGCCGTCTGGTGGCCAGGATTGATGGCGCTCGGCGCGCTGCTGGTCACCTGGGCACGGGCAGGATGGGGATGGATGCGACCCGAGCCGGTGATTGTCGCTGCCGCGGTGTCCACGTACCTGCCGTGGCTCGTTCTATCAGGCGATCGCAGCCAAACCTTCCTGTGGTATTTCCTGCCAACCGTGCCGTTCCTGTACCTCGCGCTTGGGGTCATCGCCGCCTGGGCCTGGTCACGCGTTACCGGGCGCGTGGCGGTCGCGATCTACGCCGTGCTCGTGATCGCGAGCTTCGCGTTCTACGTGCCGCTGCTCACGGCCCTGCCGCTCGACCCTGATGGCTGGCGCTTGCGCGTCCTTTTCCAAGACTGCGGGCGCGCCGACGCTCCGTCACTGACGCTGCCGGACGACTCCACCAGCCAGGGCACGCCACCGCGAGGCTGGTGCTGGATCTAAGCCCGATGGTCGGCCGAGAGGAGGCGGCGTGTCAGCCACGACCCCGTCACCCCGTGGAGGACGACCGACAGGATGATGGCCACGGCCACCACGCTGAAGAGAGGCCGGGCGTCCGCTGGGGTGAGCACGGTGAACGCAAAACCCAGGTAGTAGATCGAGCCGATGCCCCGGATGCCGAACCAGGCGATGAACAGACGCTGGCGCATCGGGAGTCCGCTCGGCAGCAGCGCGATCATCACTGCCAACGGGCGAACAACGAACAACAGCCCGAGGGCGGCGAGAAGCACCGGCCAGCCGAGATCGAGCACGCCACCGATGGGCAGGACGCTGCCCAGGAGCAGGAGCACTGACAGCTCCGCCAACTTCTCGAAGACGGTGGACACCTCGTGTAGCCGATGATTCACGTCGTGTCCCGCCTCGAAGCGGCGGAAGGCGACACCCGCGGCAAACACGGCGAGAAAGCCATAGGCCTGGATCAGCTCGGTCGCGCCGTAGACCACGAAGATGGCGCCGACGGCGACGAAGGCGTCGAACGGGTTCACCAGCCAGCCGCGACCGATGACGCGGTACGTCAGCGCGGCGATCAGGCGACCGGCCACCGCGCCGATGACGAGGCCGACGATGACCGGGTACAGCAGGTCGGCGGTCAGCCACTCAAGCCACCACTCGTCGAGGCTCGCGAAGCCGCGCTCGTAGCCGAACAGAGCGAGCATCACAAACGGGAAGGCGAGACCGTCGTTGAGACCGGCTTCGGCGGTGATGCTGAAGCGAGACTCATCCTCCGGCTCCTTCTGCATCGGCCCACTGACCTGGACATCCTCGGCCAGTACCGGGTCGGTGGGCGCGAGGACGGCACCCAACAGGATTGCACCAGCGAGCGCCATGCCGACCAGCCAGAGGCCAATGAGCGCCATGCCCACGATCGTCAGCGGCATCGCCACCGCGAGGAGAAGCACCGTTGTGCGCCAGTTGCGCCAGGTCAGGGCCCGATCGAGCTTCACGCCGGCCCCGAACAGCGAGACGATGACCGCCAGCTCCGCCGCACGGCTGAAGAGCTGCGCGTCCTCGAGCGGGTCATACCAGTTGATGCCATTGCCCCGCAGGATCAGGCCGACGAGCACTCCGGCCGTCAGATACAGGATTGCCGCAGAGAACGGACGACCGCGTTGGACCGATAGCGCCACCGACCCGACCAGAATGACGGCGCCGCCAATGAGGAGCAGCAGCTCGTAGACGCCGAGCTCGAACACCCAGCCCGGGGCACGGGCGATCAGCTCACCGCCGAGAGGAAGACTCACGCTCGCATGCTAGTAGGGTGGCGTGCCCGAGAGGACTGAGACATGCGGGAGTCAGTCCTTGCCGCCTTTGATGGAGCCCTCCGCGCGGCGAACTAGCCCGAGAACAAACGCCATCGCCCAGTGCCGCCACATATAATCGCCAGCATGAGCAAGACAGCGATCGGGATATTCATGACACTCTCGCTGGCCGTTTCGGCGTGTGGAGGCGGCACGGACCCGACAGACGCGACGGAACGTGGATCGGCCACTCCTGTCAGTGCTGAGACCACCAGTCCGCCAGCAGGGGAACCCGGAGAATCGGCGCCTGATGATTCATCGGCGGGGCCCGGTATGGCCGTCGTAACCTTCGAGGAGGACGGCAGCACGCTTGAGTTCGTGCTTGACGAGTGCACGACCTCCAACACCCGCCCGGGGAACTTCGTCAACGTCGGACCTGAGGGTGCCTTCACCAGTCACGGCGTGCTCGACGATGGATGGGAACTTCAACTGAGCATGATCCCGGACGCAACCGGTTCGATCATAAACCTTTCATTCCTGACCGATGGCGACGAGATTGACTATCAATTGGGGAATCTCACCTACGAAGTCAACGGTGGCAACGTCACCGCGTCAGCAACGAGCGACATCTACCAGACGTTCGGTGAAGAGGAGGCAATTCCACTCAGTTTCGAGGTGGCGTGCAACACCTGAGGCCGGTGGTCGACGGCTGTACTAAACTTCGGTCATTGCTCTCGACAGGAGCCTGCGTGACGGACCGCGCCGGAACCTTGCGCCGACTCGAATGAGGCAGATCGAGCAGGGGAAGGCGGGACGTGCACATGGCCAAGACCGTCTACTCGGCACTCGCGTATCTACGCAACCTCGCCGAGACGTGGGCCAATCCCGACATCCGTCCCAGACGCCCGAGGCGTACGCTCACGGCCTGGCGTTGGCGGCTCCCCGAGCGGGTGCGTCGCGTAAGGGCTGGATTGGCGTGCCCGAGAGGACTCGAACCTCCGACCTTTAGGTCCGCAACCTAACGCTCTATCCACTGAGCTACGGGCACCCGATTGATCACGCGGAGCGGTGGCGGAGAGGGAGGGATTCGAACCCTCGGAAGAGGTTTACCCCCTTCAGCGGTTTAGCAAACCGCCGCACTAGGCCACTATGCGACCTCTCCGTGATCGCGGCCGATGATAGCATGGAGCCTCGCCAGGGACGAAGAAGCCGTCCCCGGTTGACCAATCCTCAACGTACCTTCTCAGTGTGTGTCCCAGATGCCTGCCACCCGCCTTCCGATCATTGGACAGCCCCTTGCCCAGACGGCCCTGGAGGGCGTCCTGCGCGCGGCGCTGGCCGAGGCCGGCAACCCGATCGAAATCGAACGGTGGGAGCGACGACCGCATGAGCTGGCGGCAGCCCTCAAGGAGATCCGCGCGGGCGAGGATTTTGCCGGAGCGCTGATCTCCTCGCCGCACAAGGAGAAGGCTCCCGCGCTGTCGGACGCTCTGTCCGATGACGCTCGGGTGAGTGGCGCGGTCAACGTCTTCGTACGTGCCGAGGGACGCCTGCGCGGGCACAACACTGACGCCGATGGCATCCGCGCCGGGCTCACCTCGATTCTGCCGCGCGTCAAGGGCAAGTGGCCGCGCAACGCGGTCGTGCTCGGCGCCGGCGGCGGGGCGCGCGCCGTGGTGGCCGTCCTTATCAATTCACGCTTTCAGCACGTTGCCGTCCTCAATCGTCACCTCCACAAGGCAGAGGCACTCGTCGCGCATTTCTCGCGGACCGCGCGGCACCTGGAGGTGCGGGCGCGACCGTGGCACGACGCGATCATCGAGGCCGAGTTGGCTCGCGCCGACCTATTGATCAATGCCATTGGTCCTGGTGAGGATGGCCGCTCACCGATTCCCACCGAACTCGTGCCGGCGGATCGGTTCGTTCTCGATCTCGTCATCGGCGGAACGTCAACTACGCTGCTGGACGCCGCGAAGGCGCAGGGTGGGACGGTCGCCAACGGGCAGGGCGCCTTCCTGGCCGCCACGGCAGAGACGTTGCGGCTGTTGACCGGCGCCGCGCCATCGGCAGAGACGCTGCGAAGCGCGCTCGCGACCGAGCTCGGGGTGCCCGAAGAAGGTCTCGCGGTGGTCGGCGACTGACGTGATGATGCACATCGGCCTCCAATCCGTTCTCATGGTGAGCGCCGGATGAACGACGACCGTCGTACCGATGCTCGACTGGCTGAACGAATCCGGTCCGGAGACTCGGAAGCGCTCGGTGAGCTGTACGACCGTTATGCGGCAACGGCACTCGCCACGGCGATGCGAGTCGTTCGGGCCAGAGATGAAGCGGAGGATGTGGTGCACGATGCGTTCGTGGCCGTTTGGCGCAAGATCGACCGCTTTGATGCGGACCGAGGATCACTGCGTGCATGGCTGATGACGGTGGTCCGTAACCGGGCCATCGATCGCGTGCGCGCGCGCCGACCGAACATGGATCTCGAAGTCGCCGATGAGCGTTCTCTGCTGCGGACCGGGCCCAACCCGACGTGGGAAGCCGCACTGGGTCGAACTGCCGCCACTGACGTCCAGGCCGCCATGGCTTCCCTCCCCCAGGAGCAGCGACAAGCCGTGGAGTTGGCCTACTTCGCGGGGTACACCTACCGCGAGGTCGCAGAGCTCACCGGCGTTGCGCCTGGGACGGCCAACGGACGTCTGCGGCTCGCATTGGCGAAGTTGCGTGACGCCCTCGGCGGCAGCACCGCGGCGCCACTCGGCTCCTCCGATTCGATGTTCTCCGAGGACACGCGACGATGAACTGCACGACCGTCAACGAGCTCGCCGCCGCCTACGCTCTCGGAGCCATCGAGGCCGATGAGGAACGCCGCGTCGTTGAGCACCTGTCAACTTGCGACCAGCAGCATTCAGACGTGCGCGCGATGATCGAAGCCGCCGCGCTCGTTCCCGTGTCCCTCGAGCCGGTGGCTCCCTCCGCCGCACTGCGCGGACGGCTGATGGCCACGATCGCGCAGACACCACAGGAGGACGCGGTTCCTGTTGCGACGCCGGCGCAGGCGCAGCAACCACGCGTGCCACAGCCCATCCGGCCGGCCGAACCGCGCCGCCCGTGGTGGCAGCTCGCTCCCCTGCCGGCCTCGCTCGCCGCGGTGGCTCTTGCCGCCGTCGTCGGCATCGGTTCGTGGAACATCTCGCTCAATCAGCAGCTCGGCGATCGCGATGCCGCACTGCGCGCGGTCGCCTCCGCCGACGCCATCTACGCGGCGCACGGCACGGCAGGAACCGGCTGGGTCATCGAGAGCGGGGAACAGGCCATGTTCATGGCCGAGGATCTGCTCGATCTGCCCGCCGACCAGTTGTACGAGCTGTGGCTGATCGACGACGACAACGCCCCGGTAGCGGTCGGCACCCTGACCGGAGCCGAGGGTTTGGCCCTGGTGACGCTCGAGCGCGACCTCGGATCGGCAACGACGTTCGCCATCACCGTCGAGTCCGAGCGCGTCGACGCGCCCACCTCTGAGCCCGTCCTCGTCGCCACCCTCGGCACCTGACGTCTTCACGGCCACGGTCAACGGTTCCACGGGGTCGTTTGCCTCCGCTGCACATCAGCCATTTGCACTGAACGCACGGATCTGTACGCTTCGGCGCCTCCCTGTGCCATCGAAACCGCCGTCGATTGCGCGTGGCGCACTCGATGAGCTGAAACGAGCAGAGATCCGGGCATATCCGGTCGCTGCTTCGTGGATCCATGCGTTCAGCGCAAGATGGGTATCAAGCGACCCACAAGCTCAGCCAGCGGTGATCCACGCTCGAGGTGAGGTCAAGTCCAGGGCGTGGTAGCCCCGGCTGTCCTGCCACTCGTCGTCTTGCTCGGTGAGGAGCATGCCCACCAGCCAGATAACCGACGCCCGGCTGCAGGCTCTCCGACATTGATGGTGTGGCCTCGTGACGCTCAAGCGCGGCCTCGGATCGGCAACGACTTTCGCCACACCTGATTGCCGAACTCTCGCCGCTCACATCGAACGCGCGCTTGTCAGGATCGCGTACCTCACTTCGAGCGCGTGGGCGCCCACTACTACCCCGTCCTCGTCGCGAGCCTCGACATCTGACGTCTCCGCGCCACGATCGATGGTTCCACGGGGTCGGTATCCCGCTGGGCATCAGGCATGTGCACTGAACGCACGGATCTATGCACTTCGGCGCCCACATGTGCCGTGAACCGCCGTCGATTGCGCTTGGCGCACACGATGAGCTGAAGCGAGCAGAGATCCGGGCATATCTGGCGGCTGCTTCTAGATCCATGCGTTCAGCGCAAGATCGGTGTCAGCCGACCCACAGGCCCGGTAAGCGGTGATCCGACAATCAACGTGACCCGAAACCAACCCCGGGCTCGCCTAAGGCTCGCACCTGCGGCATTTGACGCCATCGGGAGTTCGCCCAAGCGGTGCGCTCTGGTGGAACCGATCACCGATGCCACCAAGCTCGATGATGACGCTGATCGCCTCATCGGATCGAATAGGAGGACCATCGAGGCGGACGGACAGAAGTTGGCGGAAGGGCGGTGGACACCGAAAGGCCCCGGCCCGCCGAAGCGGAACCGAGGCCCTTCACGCGGAGGGAACCGCATCTAGTTGACGCTCGAGCGAACCTCGACCGTGCGTCGGGTGAGGGTCAGTCCGGTCAGGGCGACAAGTGCCGCTCCGATGAGGACCAACGGGTTCACGGTCTCGACCGGGACCATGGCCGTATCGGACGGCTCGGTGTTGGTCGGGAACGCGTCCGGGAACTGCCCGGCGATCGCCGCCGCCAGGACCGCACCGGTCATGAACATGTGGGCCGAGGCCTCACGCTCTGCTGCGTAGGCACCGGCAAAGTCGTCGGTGGCATACGTGTCGAGCGCGGCGACCAGCTGGTCGACGTGCGCCTGGAGGTTGTCCGCGACCGGGCCAGCCGGGGCATTGCCACCGGTGGCACCGTCGAGGAAGGCGCTGAAGTCGTCACGGTAGTCGGCGAGCTCTGCGAGAGCCGTCTCCTGGCCGTCCGCATCATCGCCGGCGACGGCAACGGTGTAGTCGACGAAGAAGCCGATGTGGGCCGTCCACTGGGCATCGAACGCCGCGCCGGCATCCTGACCGTAGACGCTGGCGATGGCCGCGGTCAGGTCCGCGGTGTTGTTGGCCAGCGCACCAGCCGATGCCTCGAAGTCCGGGGCACCCGAGACGCCGTTGCGCATCGCGGTGATGGCAATGATGGCGTGCTCGCTCAGAAGCAGGTCGAGCCCGATCTGGAGGTCAACGGCACCGCTCCAGGCGAGGTCGTTGCCCGTGAAGGTGTCGGGATCCTGCTGGATGATCGCCAGCGCAAGCGCATCGGCGGTCATGCCCATGTGGGCGTAGGCCTCGCGGGCGGCTTCGTAGGCGCCGGCGTAATCATCGGCCGCATAGAGGTCGATCTGGGCAACCAGCTGGTCGACGTGCATCTGGAGCGCGTCGGCGGCAGCAGCCGAAGGCAGGCCTCCACCGGTTGCGCTGTCGAGGAACGCGGCGAAGTCGTCGCGATACCCGGCGAGCTCGTCGAGGGCCGTCTGCTTGAGGTCGTCATCATCGGTCGCCACACCAACGGTGTAGTCGACGAAGAAGCCGATATGGGCCTCCCACTGCGCGCGGAAGGCATCGCCGGCATCGGCGCCATAGACGCTCTCGATGGCTGCGGTCAGGTCGTCAGTGTTGCCGGCAAGCGCGCCTGCAGCGGCAACGAACTCGGGATCTTCGAGATCGCCGGTGTCAACGCCCTGGCGCATGGCCTGCATGGCCAGCGAAGCGTGCTCGGCCAGCAGCCGGTTCAGCGCAACGCGCAGATCAGCGGCGGGTGACGAGAGTTCGGCCGGGGCGGCGAGGATGCCGGTCCCGGAGATCGCGATCAGGGCGGCGGCGCCGACCGATGCGATCATGGTTCGAAGTTTTCGCATGAGTTGCTCTCCTTGGACTGGGCGGCGACTGCGGAGGGCACTCGCCGGGTTACTTACGGGTTTGATACGGGCGGCCGGAGCAGTTGCATGCCTCGGCTATGGCTCGACGGTGACCGAGCCTTCCATGGGCGGGTGGCGATCGCAGAAGTATACGAACGTGCCTGCCTCGTCAAAGACGAAGGTGAAGCTCTCGCCCTGCTCGAGCAGCTCGGAGTCGAACACGTCCTTCATCGGATCGGCATCGGTCCCTGCGGTGACGGTGTGCGGCGCTGAATCGAGGTTGGTGAACGTGACCTCGGTGCCGACGCTGACGGTGATGTCGGGCTGCTCGTAGCCAAAGTTGATGATCTCGACGTCTGCGGATTCGCCAGAGCCACCCATGTCCATGTCATGCGGAGTCTCTGAAGGCTCGGCGCTCGCCGAAGGTTCGGCGCTGTCCGACGGCTCGGTGCTCGCGGTTTCGGCGACCGTCTCGGACGCGGCGGTCTGCGTGGGGTCCGCGCTTGGCTCGGTGGCGGCAGGCGAACAGGCAGCCAGCAGGCCGACGACGGCCAACGGCAGGAGGATGCGGCGGTATCGGTTCATGCAGGGACTACGCGCGGGCGGGCTGCCTGCACGTGCGCGCTTCCGTAGACTCTCGGGACCGATGTTCTACACCCACGGCTGGGTCCACGTGATCGCCGGCTGCATGTTCTGCGGAAAGACCGATGAGATGCTTCGTCTCCTGCGGCGGTTTTCGATTGCCGGTCGGCGCGTGATCCTGGTGAAGCCGCGACTGGACACGCGGACCGATCGGGTCACGGTCATCTCGCGATCGGGAGCGCAGCATCAGGCCGTGACCGTGGATGACTCTTCTGAGATCGAAGCGGCGGTGGTTGAGGCCGACATCGTGGCGATCGAGGAAGGGCAGTTCTTTGACGATCGGTTGCCGTCAGTCGTAGAGCGGCTGGCGGAGCTGGGGAAGCAGGTGGTCGTCACCGGGCTGGACCGTGACTTCCGAGGCGTGCCGTTCGGCACCATGCCGCGGCTGCTCGCGCTGGCCGACCAGGTGACGAAGCTCACCGCCATCTGCATGGTCTGCGGCGAGCCGGCCACGCGGACCCAGCGGCTCATCGATGGGGCTCCCGCGGGGGCGGATTCACCGTTGATCGTGATCGGCGGCATGGGCGATGAGACCTACGAGGCTCGTTGCCGCCTCCACCACGAAGTCCCCGGCCTCGCCTCCTCCTGATGCATGGCGCCGCCGGGATCCGAACGGACCGATGCCGATGCTACCGAGGATCGCTTGCTGGCTGGAGGGCCGTCGGCCGTGAAGCGCTGTGCCTGTTGACGCCGCCCAGCCGACGGCGTCGAGGCCGGGCCAGGCCCTGAACGACGACCGGGCGCGTGTCCGGCATCTGGAACCACAGCGCCTGGGTGGGCGCGCTGGTGAGGAGGAGGACGGTCAAGAACAGCACGCCCCCTCGCCGGTAGATTCGTCGCCTCGGCGTCATCGTTCCCTCGTCTCGATGCTCGTTGCGATTCTGCCCAAACGAAGGCTGCCCCGTCAATAGCTCAGCCGTTCGGAGTGGCGGAGGGGGTGGGATTCGAACCCACGGTGGGCTTGCACCCACGTCGGTTTTCAAGACCGATGCATTCGTCCACTCTGCCACCCCTCCGTCGCGGGACCGATTCTAGCCCGCGAAGAAGGTCAGCACGATGAAGGCGGCGATTCCGGCGACGGCAGCGGTGAGGAACGTGCCCCACGCCATGTCGACTATGGTGACGATCGTCGGCCACCCACGCATGGTTGCGTGATTCGTCAGGTCGTAGGTGGCATAGGCGACGAAGCCGAAGGCTGCGCCGCGCCAGGCGGCGGTCAGCGCCGACCCGTCATCGACGCCCGGCTGTGTCGCGAAGAACCACGCGCCGACGGTGTAGATGATGTAGAACGCGATGGCCGGCGCCCAGTTCGTGCTGTCCGCGATGAGATGTCCCAGGTTGGACCGATAGAAATCGCGCGCCACCAACGTGAGCCAGATACCGTCGAATACGGCCATGACGGCGAATGTCGCGATGAGAGCGGGTATCGACATGACACGCACGATACGCCTTCGGGCCGCATTCGGATCAGCGCTCGCTGCTTTTGTCCGAATCGACGTCATCAGGGTGCTACGGACCGATGCGGTCGCGTCCTCCGAACGCGGGATGCAGCACATCCGGTAGCAGGATCGAGCCGTCGGGCTGCTGATGAGTCTCGATCAGCGCTGCCACGGTGCGGGGCAGGGCCAGGCCGGAACCATTGAGCGTGTGGACCAGCTCCGGCTTCGCACCGGGCTCGGAGCGATGCCGGATCGCCATGCGGCGTGCCTGGTAGTCGCGGAAGTTGCTGACGCTGCTGACCTCGAGCCAGCGCTCGACGCCCGGCGCCCAGACCTCGATGTCGTACTTGCGGGCCTGGACGAAGCCCATCTCGCGGGTTGCCATCAGCAGGACGCGGTACGCGAGGCCCAGGCGCTGGAGCAGGACTTCGGCGCGCTCGGTCAGCCATTCCAGCTCTGCCTCAGAATTGGCGGGACGGGTGAAGCTGACCATCTCGACCTTGTCGAACTGATGCACGCGCACGATGCCGCGGGTGTCGCGGCCGGCGGCGCCGGCCTCGCGGCGGAAACTCGGCGAATAGGCCGCGTACCGTATCGGCAGGGAAGAAGCTTCGAGGATCTCGTCGCGGTGCAGGTTGGTGACCGGGACCTCGGCCGTCGGGATGAGGTAGAGGTCGTCGCGGGTGGCGACGTACATCTGGTCTTCCTTGTCCGGGATCTGCCCGGTGCCGCGAGCACTGTCCGCGTTGACGAGGACCGGCGGCCAGACCTCGGTCATGCCGTGCTCGCGGGTGTGCACATCCAGGAACCAATTGATGAGCGCGCGCTGGAGATTCGAACCGGCACCGAGGTACACCGGCCAGCCCGATCCGGTGATCTTCGCGCCGCGCGCGTTGTCGATCATTCCGAGATCCTCGGCAATCTCCCAGTGCGGGCGACGCTCTTCGCGCGGCAGCGGCTCGCCCCAGGTCCGAATCGTGACGTTCGCATCCTCTCCGCCAACGGGGACGTCCGCGTCCGCCGGATTCGGAATCCGGAGCATGACATCCTCGAGCTCCGTCTCGAGCGACGTCAGCTCGGTGTCGATCGCGGAGATCCGATCCCCCACCTCGGTTGATCCCGCTTTCAGCCACGCGACCTCGGGTCCGTTCGGATCGGCGCCGGCGCGGATCGCCTCGCCGATACGCTTCGAGCTGAGATTGCGCTCGGCCTTGAGTGCGTCGCCCTCAGCCACGACGGTCCGCCGCCGCTCGTCAAGGTCAATGGCACGGTCAACGATGGACGCGTCCTCGCCCTTGTCGGATGCGGCCGCGCGGAGCAGATCGGGCTCGTCACGAAGCCGCTGAAGGCCGACGCTCATCGGTCTCTTCTCTGCGTTTCACCCGGTGAAGGTAACGACGAGGAAGCGCGCTGTTGGTCGTCGAACGCGTCACACCGTGAAACAGGTGGCCAACAAGGGGCGGGTGTCGGGGCTTGGTTGGCGGATAGCTCCGCAGGGTGAAATCGAGATTCGGAACGGCTCATGCGCCCACTCCGCCGGAGCCGGCCTCGCCCAACCGTGCAATGACAAACTCAGGCGACAGGGCGGCGAGCAGCCAGCCGGCGCGCGGGCCAGAGTCGCGACCCAAAAATGCCAGGTACAGCGCCGCAAAGGCGCGGCCGGCGGGCAGCTCCAACTGCTTGGCGGTGGCGAAGATGGCGCCCTGGAGCGCCTCGCCGTTCCATTCGACGGCCTGGAGCGCCGGCACCAGCGCGGCGAGGTACGAGCGCTGGAGCTCGTCAAGCCCGGCCGCAGCTGCCGGAACCCCGTCGTGGTGCACGGCCAGGCGCGCCCGATCCGGGGCATACGCCTCGAGCCAAGCGCGCGCGGCGGCGCGACGTTCCTCGACCAGCTCGCGTTCGCGATCGGTCAGGGAGGAGCCCTTCTCAGCCGTCACGCGCTCGACAAGATCGACGCCGGGAATCTGCTCGAGCAGGGCGAGGTGGCTGAACGCCGGTCGGTACGCGGCGGCCTCGGCCGCGACATCGGCTTCGGGATCAACCAGGCTGACGGAAAAGAGCCGGTCGTGATCCAGTGGCAGCTCACCGCGCACCTCGCGGCCCGCCGTCGCCGCGGCCAGCCGGTCGGATTCGTCGAACAGGCGCGGGATGGCGTCAGTCCCGGCCGGATCGAATTCGATGGCCGTGTTTGGCTTGGGACGCAGGAACAACAGGCGGAGCTGTTCGGGCGGGATGACGTCAGCGACCTGCGCGGCGGATGCGCCGAGCCCCTTCGAGGTCGACATCTTCTTGCCGCCGATGTTGAGGAACTCGTATGGCACGTTGCGCGGCGGCTCGTTGCCGAACACCTCGCGCGCGATCGCGTCAGATCGGTCCCGGGAGCCGCCGCGCGTGGATAGGTCCTTGCCGGCCGGCTCGATGGTCACGCCGAACAGGTCCCACTTCGCGGCCCAATCCACGTTGTACGGCATCTTGGCGCGGCCGCCGAACGGCGAAACCTCGCCAGCGTGGCCGCAGCCCTTGGCCCACTCGCGCAGATCGGGCCGGCATTCGTAGCGAACGCGCTCGCCGTCCCACCCGACGACGATGGTCGTGCCAATCCGGCCGCAGGACTCGCAGATGACCATGGCCGGATGCCAATCGTCGGGATGATTGACGTTGGCCACGCGCCGATAGATCTCGCGAATGGTGCCCGCGGCGTCGAGCGCGGTGCGCAGGTATCGGTCCATGGCGCCCGAGCCGTAGACCTCGCTCATCCAGTAGTACGTGTCGGGGCGGATGCCGAGGCCGGCAAAGGTGTCGATGAAAACCTGTGCGAAATGGCGCGCGTACGACGCGTGGCAATCCCCCGCCGGGTCCGGCACAACGCTGAGTGGCACGCCCATGAACTGTTCGATGGCGTCCGGCGTGAGGAGTGCCTGGGCATCCATCGGATCGAGGTCGTCGACGCCGTAGCGCAGCTCAACGTCCCGCTCCGCGTCGCGGAAGGCGCGCGTGATGGTGTCGACCACGACCGGTCCGCGCAGGCTGCCGACGTGCACCGTACCCGATGGCGTCTTCGAGTCGTTGATGACCTGGCGGCCGGTGGCCGACGCGGCGAGCTCGTCAGCCCAGAACACGATTGGCTCCTAGCCGATCCGGACGACGGTGTACTCGATGGGTCCCGCCGGCGCGTTGACGACGACCGTGTCGCCCTTGCGGTGGCCCATGAGCGCGACGCCGACCGGCGACTCGTTGCTGATCCGGCCCTCCCCCGGGGCAGCCTCGGCCGAGCCGACGATGGTGAACGTTTCCTCGCCGTCGCCGCCCTCGATGACCACCTTCGAGCCGATGCCCACGCTGTCGCCGTTCGACTTCTCGATGACCGCCGCATTGCGCAGCTGGAGCTCGAGCGTCGCGATCCGGCCCTCCAGGAACGACTGTTCCTGCTTGGCGTCCTCGTACTCGGCGTTCTCGCTCAGGTCGCCGTCGAGCTTGGCCTCGTGGATGCGGGCAGCCACGCGCGGTCGATCGACCTTGATGAGGCCGTCCAGCTCGGTCTTGAGCTTGGCGAGCCCCGCGGCTGTGAGGTAGACGGGCTTGGTGTTCATGATTCGCTCGGCCCCCTTGTTCTGTTGCGGAAGCCTCCGGTCGAGGCTCGCCGGTGCTGGGGTGTGACGGGGCGATGGTCCCCGATAAGAAAAAAACTCCAGGCCCCGCCACTCGTGGCGGCGTCTCCTGAAGCTGGCCGCACCCGATAGGGCCAGGCGTTCGTCGGGTTGTCCGACGGCAGGGGCGATTGTAGGTCCGCCCCGCGCCGAAAGTCAAAGGTTTGCCTGCTGTCTCCGGCGCGGTGGACGCGCTCGTCACACTCACCGACCGGCGATGGGGGTCGCTGATCCATGACAAGAACCGCTACCCACGGCGCGATTCGCCGATACGCCGTCGTCGCTGAGCGTAGTCAGCGCGGAGGCGCGCGTTTCCTGTCACCTCTTGACCGGTACATCGGCGATCCATGACGTGGCATGTGCACCTCGTCACGATTCGCCGAATGCCATGAAGAGGGCCTCCCGGGTGGAAAGTGGGTTCTCACAGGAACCAGCACCACAGGAGGCCCAGACCAATGCTATATGCCGGATTGGATTTGTCACGCCGCAGGCTCGATGTCTGCATCCTTGACGAGGAAG
>JBBSLF010000016.1:0-22878 GCA_038255505.1 Candidatus Limnocylindria bacterium | reverse complement strand
GTCCAGATCGATGATCAGTGGCTCACGGCCGGGACCGGCACCGGCCGCCCAGGCGCGTGCCAGCAGCGCACGGCTGACCGCGTCGAGCTGGCGCACGTGGCCCCAGCGAAAGCTGCGCAGGAAGGTGCCCAGGGTCGAGGCGGCCTTGACGGCGAAGCCGAGGACCCGCCCCGTGCTGCCAGCGCGCAGGCCATTGGCGTCATCGATACAGTCGCCACCGGCCAAGGCGCTCATGACCAGCGTCAGGAGCTTGTCGCCCGCGTTGGCGCGGCCGACCGCGGCACCCAGATCGAGGTGCACCTCGACCAGCTCACGCAGGCCGAGGTGGTGGGCCAGGGTGGCCGGCAGCAGGAGCCCGGCGTCGGCCACGAGGCGATCGTCGTCGAAGCGTGTTTCCAGCCGGTCCAGGGTATGCGATGATCGCATCAATCGGGTGCTCCTCTGTCGGGCTTGATGGTTGTCTTCCAACTCCATCTTCCCAGTTCAGATGGGCACCTGATTCGTCATTCCGACACCCTGTGAAGCGCCCTCGATCGGTGGATCCGGGTTTAGGGTCAGACGGTGTTGATCCGGCTGAGCTGGGCACTGGACTCGAGGGCGGCGAGGCTGTGGGCGCTTCGCTGCGAGGAGGTTCGGGCGTGCTCGTCGGTTCGGGTGTCGGTTTGATGGTCGGGGTCGGTGCCGCGGTCGGCGGTGACGGATCGTTCGCGGTCGCCGGCACAGGCCAGACGAATGTGGTGGCCAGCATGACGACCAGCAGCCGACGACTCCAGCCCAGACGCATCCCTTCCCCCTCCGCGGCCTGTCTCGGTCGGCTCGTGCCCGATGCCGACGATCCGTCTCGACGGTCGTTGTCAGCCTATCGACGCGGAGTCGCCTTGCGGGTAGTCGATATGGCGGTGAGCCATGGTGCTTTGGTCCCGACGGACCATCTCATCGGCTTACAATCGGTCTCCGGGGCTGTGGCGCGCATACGCGTCCCGCGCCCGCGCGTCGGCCGCGGAGGCGCCGTAGCGGGCCAGCATCTGGCGTGAGCGCCAGCCGGCCAGGCGCATGAGGTCGCCCTCCTGCATGCCGTCGGCGAGCATGGAGTGGGCGTAGGTATGGCGGAACAGGTGCGGGTGCAGGTTTGGCAGTCCCCCCTGACGTCCACGGCGGCGCACGAGCTGACCGACGCCCGTTGAGGTAAGTCTCCCCTGCTTGCCGAGCCACAGCCACTCGTCGGCGGCGTGCTGATGGCGCGCTCGGGCACGGAGGTAGCGATCGAGCGCCTTGGCCGTCCGGCGGCCGAACGGCACGGCCCGCGGACGACTGCCCTTGCCCATGACCACCGCCACGTCGTGATCGAAGTCGACGTCGGCGACGCGCAGGCCTGCCATCTCGGCCAGCCGGACACCCGTGTCGAGGAACAGGCGCAGGATGGCGTGGTCGCGTCGATCCTCGAAGTCGGTCCCTCGGCAGGTGGCGAGCAGCGCCTGCAGTTGCTCGGGGCGCAACACCGCGGGCGGCTCCTCGGGCACGTGCGGCGGACGCATATGGGCCATCGGCGAGACCGTGACCTCGCCCTCCTCGAGCAGCCACTTGTAGAACTGCTGGAGGGAGCGGTAGCGGTTGGCCAAGGTCGCCGGGCGCTGGCCGCGCTGGCCCAGGTCGACCAGGAAGGCCTCGATGTGCTCGCGGCGCAGCTCGGTCAGCTCCGGCATGCCGGCCGCGGCCGTGAAGGCGGCCAGCAGGTCGATGGCGGCGGCGTAGGTGATGCGCGTCGATGGTGATCGGTTCTCGGCGGCCAGGTGGCGCAGGAACGAGTCACGCAGTGGACCGACGACGGTGGCCGCGCTAGAATCGGCGTCTGGGAGAGGGGTTCTGGCCATGGTGTGGAGCCTCAACTGCGGACTTCAACTGCCGACAGTTATACGCTCGACAAGCGCTGTGGTCAACTCCTCCCCCGGACCGACTCACAGTCACTCGCTTGAAGTGAGCGTGAATCGGTCGAAATACAGTGGGCGCCTAGCTCAACGGCAGAGCAAGTGACTCTTAATCACTAGGTTCAGGGTTCGAATCCCTGGGCGCTCACCACTCATCCGCCATTGCGTCGGCCGCCGGTGGGCGGCCGCATCGGTCCATGCAGGGAGGCGCTCTTGGCCCAGGTCCCGATCCAGCGACACGTGCTTGCCAACGGCCTGCGCGTGATCCTGTCGCGCGACCCACGCGCTCCGCTTGTTGCCGTGAACCTGTGGTACGACGTCGGCAGCAAGCACGAGAAGGCCGGTAAGACCGGGTTCGCGCACCTGTTCGAGCACATGATGTTCCAGGGATCGGCCAACGTGGAGAAGGGACAGCATTTCAGCCTGGTGCAGGCTGCGGGCGGCACGCTGAATGCCAGCACCTGGCTTGACCGCACGAACTACTTCGAGACGCTGCCCGGCCACGAGCTGGAACTGGCGCTGTGGCTGGAGGCGGACCGGATGGCCAGTCTGCTGCCCGCGATGACGCAGGAGAAGCTCGACAACCAGCGCGACGTTGTGAAGAACGAGCGCCGCTTCAGCGTCGACAACCAGCCATACGGCGACTGGGACGAGCGCATCCAGGCCCTCGTCTACCCGAAGGGCCACCCCTATCATCACTCGACCATCGGATCGATGGAGGATCTGTCGGCCGCCTCGCTCGCCGATGTGAGCGACTTCTTCGCCACCTGGTACGCGCCGAACAACGCGGTCCTGACCGTGGCCGGCGACTTCGAGACCGATGTGGCACTGGCCATGATCGAGCGTCATTTCGGACCGATCCCGGCCAATCCCTCGCTGCCCGGCGCGCCGGACATGACCGTGGACGAGCACATCGGCGGTGACATTCGCGTCACCGTGCCCGACCAGGTTCCGCTGCCGCGCATCTATCTGGCCCATCGCGCGCCGCCATTTGGCAGCGACGCGTTCGAAGCCTTCG
The DNA here is from genome assembly GCA_038255505.1 of Candidatus Limnocylindria bacterium. Lineage (GTDB taxonomy): Bacteria > Chloroflexota > Limnocylindria > QHBO01 > QHBO01 > JACDBZ01. The sequence goes on along the minus strand of JBBSLF010000016.1, from coordinate 19,935 downwards.
AGGTCGCGTCCGATATCCTGGGGTCAGGTCGGGCCTCCCGGCTATACGGCAGCCTCGTCCGAGAACAGCGTCTCGCGCAGGATGCGGCGGCCTTCGTGTTTCCCATCGTCGGCGGGGCCAGCATGTTCGTGTTCTGGGTCACGGCGCGCCCCGGCGTGGACCTTGTGAAGCTCGAAGCTGCATTGCTGGCTGAGCTCGAACGACTAGCGACCGAGCCACCGTCGGATGCCGATCTCGAGCGCGTTCGCAACCTCCACGCCAGCCACTTCTCCGGCGGGCTCGAGCGCATCAGCGAGCGGGCCGACCGGCTCAGCATGTACACGTGCCTGTTCGATGAGCCGGAACGCATCAATTCCGAGGTGAGCCGCTACGTTGGGGTCGACGCCGAAGGGGTGTCGGACGCCCTGGGCTCCTTCATCCACGCCGACAACCGGGTGACGCTCACCTACGTCCCGGCCGAGGCGGCGACGTGATCGCGCGTCCCGTGGCTGGAGCCCCGCGTCCGTATACCTTCCCCGACTTCGTCAGCCATCGTCTGCCGAATGGCCTGGGCGTGTGGCTCGTGCCTCTTCCCGAACGCGAGCTCGTGAGCGTCCACCTCCTGACCGATGCCGGCGCGGCGACCGAGGACGAGGCCCAGGCCGGCGTCGCATCGCTCACAGCACAGCTGCTCGTGACGGGCACGCACCGCCTCGATGCGGCGGCGTTCGCGGAGACCACCGAACGACTCGGGATCGTGGTCAGCAGCGAGTCGTCGTGGGACAGCGCCCGCGCCGGCTTCGTCGCCCTTGGCCAGCACCTGGATGCGGGCCTGGAACTGCTGGCCGACATGGTCCGGGGGCCGCGGCTCGACGCGAGTGAGTTCGAGCGGCTCAGGGCTGAGCGACTGAACGATATTCTCCAGGGCCGCGCGGAACCCGGCCGCCTGGCCGACGAGTCGTTCCTGCGCGAGGTGTACGCAGACGACGTGCCCTACGGACGACTCTCGGCCGGCCGGCCCGAGACGGTCGAGCCACTCACCATCGAGCAGGTTCGCGCGTTCCATGCAAGCCGCTACGCCCCGAACGTGGCCGACATCATCATCGCCGGGGCCATCGAGCCGGATGTGGCGCTCCGAACGGTCGAACAGCACCTCGGCGAGTGGACGGGTTCGGGTCCGGGACATCGGTCAATCCAGGCTTCTGCGCGCGGCGGCCGGAGGGTCGTGATCGTCGACCGGCCGGGATCGGTCCAAAGCGAACTCCGCGTCGGGCATGTGGGGATCGATCGGGGCGACCCGCGCTACTTCTCGGCCATGGTCATGTCTGCGCTGCTCGGCGGCGTCTTCGGCAGCCGGCTGAACATGCGCCTGCGCGAGGAGCTGGGTTACACGTACGGGGCCCGGTGCTCCTTCGACCCGCGCCGCGCGGCCGGCCCGTTCATCGCCAGTGCAGCGGTCGAGACCGATGTGACCGCCAAGGCCGTTCGCGAGCTGCTCGGCCAGCTGGATCGCATCCGCGACGCACCCCCCACGGAGACGGAGCTGGCCGAAGTGCGCGACTACCTGGTCGGCGTCTTCCCGCTTCGCTTCGAAACCACCGCCGGGATTGCCGCGGCCATCGAGCCATTGGCCGTCTACGACCTCCCCGACGAGTGGTGGCACGCCTACCGGTCGAACCTCGAAGCCGTGGCGGTGTCCGACGTCCACGCCGTTGCCCGCGAGCTCATTCACCCCGACGAGGCGCTCATCCTCATCGTCGGCGACGCCTCGAAGGTCCGCGACGAGCTGGCCGCAGCCGACCTCGGCGCGGTCGAGGTGATCTCCGCCGATTGATCACCGGTTTGTGTCAAGGACCCGGATTAGTGTGTCGAATCGTCGATACATCGACGGCTCTCACGAGTGCAGCGCGCGTGGCGACTCGGCTCTTGTCACTCCGGAGCCGATATGTCGGCGGAATGCCGCATGAGCGACGCCTCACGTCGCGAACTGCCGATGGATCAGCCCCCGGGTGACATCCACATCAGATCGAGGCGCGCGCCACTCTCGAGTCCCTCGATGCATCGCGAAAAATACGCACAACCCGACCCGCATGTCACGAATTGCCGGCCTATCGGCGCACGCTAGGTGTGGCGGCGGGCGAGCTCATCCTCGACAGCGTGGAGCGTGAGGCCGCGGGCCTCCAGCAGGACCAGAGCGTGATAGAACAGGTCGGCCGCCTCGGCCACGACCTCCTCATCGATGCCGACCAGGGCCGCTGCCGACAACTCCCCCGCCTCCTCGGTCACCTTCTCGGCCGGTCGGCGCGGGCCACCCGCCAGGAGCCGCGCGGTGTATGACGCCTCCGGATCGGCCCCACGGCGGCCGTGGATGATGCGACTCAGGTCACCAAGTCCGAAGCTGATCTCGCCCTCGAAGCAGGAGCGCGCACCGGTGTGGCAGGCAGGACCGGCGGGCCGGACGCGGTAATGGATCGCATCGGCGTCACAGTCGACCCCGATACCCACCATGTGAAGAATGTTGCCGCTGGTGGCGCCCTTCCGCCACAGCTCGTAGCGCGAGCGCGACCAGAAGTGCGCCTCGCCGCTGGCCTCGGTGGCAGCCAGAGCCTCGCGATTGGTCCACGCCAGCATGAGGAGCGATCCGTTGTCCGCATCGGTCACGACCGCCGGCAGCAGGTCACCGCGCGCCCAGTCCGGGCGGCGGTCGCTCACCCAATCCATGCCGCCACCTCCTCCGGCGAGACCGATGCGGCCGGTGCACGCACGCTGATCCCGCGCTCCGAGAGCTCGGCCTTGAGATCGGGAATGCGCAGGATATCGAAGTGGAGCGTCGAGGCCAGCAGGGCCGCGGATGCGCCGCCGGCGTCGAGGACCGTCGCAATGTCGTCGACCGACCCGGCACCACCGGACGCGATGACCGGAACGCGCACCGCATCGGCCACGGCACGCGTGAGGGCAACGTCATAGCCCGCTCGAGTACCGTCTCGATCGATGCTCGTCAGCAGCAACTCGCCCGCGCCGCGGTCGATGGCCTCGACTGCCCACGTCACGGCATCGCGTCCGGTGGCCTCGGTTGCGGCGACGCTCCGCACGCTCCAGCCACCGCGCGCATCGCCGGCCGCATCGATGGCCACGACCACCGATTGTGAGCCGAGACGCAGTGCCAATTGCTCGATGAGAAAAGGATCAGCCAAGGCGGCACTGTTCACGGCGACCTTATCCGCACCGGCATCCAGCAATGCAGCCGCGTCATCCAGTGATCGCACACCGCCCCCGACGGCCAGCGGCACGTCGAGCGTGGCTGCCGCGCGTCCGATGAGGTCGAGCAGAGCCCGGCGTCGGTCACGCGTGGCGCCGATATCGAGGATGGTGATCTCATCGGCTCCCTCCGCCGCATAGCGCGCGGCCAGCTCCACCGGGTCCCCCGCATCGACCAGGTCGACGAAGCGCGTGCCCTTGACGACGCGCCCATCGGTCACGTCGAGACACGCGATGATCCGCTTGCGAAGCGTCATGCGAGCGCCGCCACGGCCTCGGCCGGATCGATCGCGCCGGTGAGCAGTGCCAGACCGACGACGGCGCCGTCCAAACCAAGCCGATCCAGCGCGCGGAGGTCCTCCAGGGTGCCGATCCCACCGGCAGCCACGAGCGTCGCGTCCGGCAACGCCTCGCGCACGCGCCCCAACAGTTCGAGGTCCGGGCCACCCAACGTTCCGTCGCGACTCGTCTCGGTCACGATGAGCCGCGACGCGCCATCATCCATAAGACGGCGCGCCAGGTCGATCGCGTCTCCGGTGCCGGTGCGTGCCCACCCATCCAGCGCGGGACGGCCGTCACGCAGGTCCAGCGAGACGGCAACGCGCCCCGGATGCCGATCACTGCATTCGCGCACGAATCCGGCACGCTCGATCGCGGAAGTCCCAAGCAGCGCATCATCGGCGACGGCCAGCGCGGCGTCCACGTCAGCGACCGTCCGCAGTCCCCCGCCCACCTCGACGCGCACCCCGGGCGCACCCTCGCGGGCGGCGCGGACGAGGTCATCCACGAGCGCCAACTGCATCGGGCGACCGGCGCGCGCGCCGGCGAGGTCGACGACATGCAGGCGCCGGCACCCGGCGTCGACGAAGCGGCGTGCCAGCGAGACGGCGTCGGCATCGGCATCAATGCGCCGTTCATAGTCGCCCTGGACCAGGCGTACCGCGCCGCCGTCGAGCAGATCGATGGCGCAGATCAATTCCATCAGGCGACCTCGTCAAGCTGTCCGCTGGCAAAGGCGCGCAGCAGAGCGCGTCCGGCCGGCCCGCTTTTCTCTGGATGGAACTGCGTGCCCGTGATGGCATTGGAGCGCAGCAGCGATGGGAACTCGAACCCGTCAACCTCGGTTCGCGCGACGACGGCAGAGGCATCGGCGTCGAGCCAATACCCGTGCACGAAGTAGGCGTCGAACGCACCGCCACTCACGGTTCGCACCTCGTTCCAGCCGATGTGCGGAACCTGGCGCGGCCCGCCGTCCTCACGAGCCGGAAACGCGCGGCATCGGCCGCCGATCAGTCCCAGCCCTGGCGCATCGCCCTCATCGGACCCGCCGAGCAGCAGCTGCGCGCCGAGACACAATCCCAGGAGGGGGCGGCCACTGCTTCCCCATCGCCGAATCGGTTCCCACAGGCCGCGCGCCATGAGCGCCTCGACCGCGCTGGGTGCGGCGCCGACTCCCGGCAGCACCAGGCGCTCGAGGGAGTCCATGCCTTCCGGCGTCGCCACCAGCACCGCATCGGCCCCGACGGCGTCGAGCGCGCGCAGGACGGACCTCGTGTTGCCTGAACCGAAATCGATGACGCCGATCACCGCAGCGTCCCCTTGCTGCTCGGCACATCGTTCCCCAGCCGGGGATCGGCATCCCATGCCTGGCGCAGTGCGCGAGCCAACGCCTTGGCGCCACCCTCAACCAGGTGGTGGGTGCTGCGCGCCTTGCGCACCTCGAGATGGACCGATGCGCGCGCCTCGCGCGCTAGTGTCTCGACAAAGTGCGGCCACAGCTCCAGCCACACGCTTACTCCGGTCAGGGGATCCGGCCGTGGCTCGATGTCCGCGTACGCTCTTCCGCCGAGATCCACGGCGCACAGAGCCAGTGCCTCATCCATCGGCAGGCGAATGTCGCCGTAGCGGCGGATGCCGATACGCTCGCCCAATGCGGCATCAATGGCTTGGCCGAGGACGAGGGCCGTGTCCTCGACGGTGTGATGCTCGTCGACGTGAACGTCCCCGCTGGCCTCGATATCGAGATCCAGCATGGCGTGTCGCGCAAAGAGCGTGAGCAGGTGGTCCAGGAAGCCGATAGGGGTCGCCACCGTTGCGATCCCCGTGCCATCGAGGTCGACCCGGACCCGGATCGACGTCTCAGCCGTGGTTCGCTCCACCTCACCGATCCGCGTCATGCCAGTACCTCGTTCAGAGCCTTTTCCAGACGATCTTCCTCAGCGTCCAGCCGCGCGGTCGCGCGCAGCCACCCGGCCATCGGCCCGCTGTCGTAGCGACGCACGGCGACTCCGCGCGCCAGCAGCGCCTCGTCAACCTCCGATCCGGTCCGCGTTGCGGGTGGACGGAATGCGACAAAGTTGGTCACCGAGTCGAGCACCTCGCACCCGAGATCGTCGAGTCGCCGGGCAAGGCGCTTCCTGGCTTCGATGATCTGCGCGCGGCGCTCGCGAACCCGCGCGTCGTCCGCAAGGAGCGCGAGAGCCGCGGCGGCGGACAGAGCCGCCATCGACAGTGGCAGGCGCATGGCGTCAAATCGTTCGGCGAGTCCGAGCGGGACAACGAGATACCCGACGCGAGCGCCGGCCAGGCCATGCGACTTCGCCATCGAGCGCAGCACCAGCAAGTTGGGAAGGTCCCCCAACAGGGTCACCGCCGATGTCGAGCCGGCCGGAACGCCGGTCGAATCCTCGCCGAACTCGAGGTACACCTCGTCAACGCACACCAGCGCCGGCAGGTCGGCGGCCAACCGTCGAACGTCGTCGAGCGGATACGCGTCACCGGTCGGATTGTTGGGCGTGCACAGCCATATCAGCCGCGCCGATTCGCGCACCGCCGCCGCGCGTATCTCCTCCACCGACTGACGCCGCGCCGGACTGGAGCGCGGAACGTCGATGACGCGCGCGCCCGCCAGTCGTGCCTCGACAGCGAACATGGCGAAGGTCGGGGTGGGAATCACGACCGCGTCACCGGCGCCAACAGCGGAGGTGGACACAAGACGGATGAGCTCGTCCGCACCGGCGCCCGGGATGATCTGACGTGGCTCGACCCCGAGGCGCTCGCTCAATGCCGACCGCAGGCGCGCGTAGGCGAGGTCGCCGTATTCCACCATTTGACGCGGATCAATCTGCAATGCGTCCGCGGCGAGCAACGGCCGGCCGCCGAGCGTGTTCATGTCAGCGCGTACGATGTCGGTGACGTCGACGCCGGATGCCGCCGCCAGCTCTTCGTCAGACGGCTCGGCCGGGTATGCGGCCACCGGCTCGGGGCGCCGCAGGAGATCCAGAGGATCATCAGCGACCTCGCTCGCGGCCGAACATGCCCGCGCATCAACGCTCGCCGCGTGCGCCGCCAAACCCTCGGCGGTCGCGATCGCGTTCACCGTCGGAGCCAGCCCGCGAACCCCGGCCGGCGTGAGTCGTTGGACCTCGATCCAGCGTCCGAAGGTCTCGACGCCCACGCCGCTCCACGCGCGCGCGGCCGACCCGGTCGGCAGGATGTGATTCGTGCCGGTGGCGTAGTCGCCCGCGGCGATCGGCGACCAGGCACCGACGAAAATGGCGCCCGCATTGCGGATGCGGTCCGCGAGGGCATCTGCGTCGGCGCACTGGAGGCTGACATGCTCGGCCGCGATCACGTCGATCACCTCGAGCCCGCTTTGGGTATCGGAAACGAGGACTGATGCGCCGTGGGCGGTGAGCGTCGCAATGGCGCGTTCGCCCGTCGCAAGCCCGCTCGCCGCGCCGGGGAGAGCGGCGTCAACCGCGTCGAGCAGCCGCTCGCTGGCGCTGACCACGACCGCCACCGAGTCGGGGCCATGCTCCGCCTGCGCCAGCAGGTCAAGGGCAACGAAATCGGGATCCGCGCTGTCATCGGCCCAGATCACACACTCGGACGGTCCGGCCGGAAGGTCGATCGCCACGCGGTCGGCGACCGAGCGCTTGGCTGCGGTGACATACGCGTTCCCGGCGCCCAGGATCTTGTCGACGCGCGGAACCGATGCCGTGCCGAACGCCATCGCCGCGATGGCCTGTGCGCCTCCGGCTCGCAGCACGCGATCAATGCCGGCGATCCGCGCCGCCACCAGGATGCTGTCGGGAACGCTGCCGGACGCGTCGGGCGGCGTCGCGATCATGACCTCGTCCACGCCGGCGAGCGCGGCCGGGATGCCGAGCATGAGGACGCTGCTCGCGTACGCGGCACGACCGCCGGGAACGTAGCCGCCCACACGCTCGAGTGGTTGCCAGCGTCGCCAGGCGGTAACGCCGGGGGCAGTCCGAACAGGGCGTTCGGTCCGGAGCGCATCGCGCTGATCTGCGTGGTAGCGACGGATGGCGGCTGCGGCCCGCTCGAGAGCGGCCTCGAGTGGCGCCTCAACCGCAGCCTCGGCAAGCGTGTCGGCGTCAACCCAGGGCACCGCGAGGTCCGGTCCATCGAAGCGGGTGGTGAGCTCGCGCAGGGCGTCGTCGCCCCGGTCGCGGACGGCATCCACGATGGCCGAGACATCCGCGTCCGGCTCCGGCGGCCGCAGGCCGTCGATCCAGGCCCGGCGCGCATCGGCGTCAAGCCCGCTCCAATCCACGCGTGCGAGCGCGCTCATCGCATCACCTTCTCGATCGGCACGACCAGGATGTCCCGGGCGCCGGCCGCCTTGAGGGCCGGAACGATGCGCCAGAGCTGACTGCGCTCGACCACGGAGTGGATGGCGATCTGCGACGGATCCGCCAGTGGCATGACGGTCGGACCGGACAGGCCGGGAATCAGCGCGCTGATTCGCTCCAGGGAAGCGGCAGGGGCATTCATCATCATGTACTCCCGCCCGCGCGCATCGAGCACGCTGCGCAGCATGTCGACCAACGGGCGGACGCGCTCATCATCGATGGAGCCCGGACGCCCGATCAGGACAGCCTCCGAGGCGAGCAGCGTGGCGATGGGGACCAGCCCATTCATGCGCAGCGTGCTGCCACTCGCCACCAGGTCGACCACGGCATCGGCCACGCCGAGCTGCGGCGTGACCTCGACGGCGCCGCGCACCTCGACAACCTGCGCATCCACGCCGTTCTGCTCCAGATACGAGCTGGTGACGCGCGGAAACGAGGTCGCAATACGCAGTCCCGTCAGCTGGGCGACCTCGCGAGCGTCGCTCTCGCGAGGCACGGCCAGAACGAGCGAACATGCTCCGAAACCGAGTGACAGGATGGTCCGCAGATCGCCGTCCCGCTCGGCCACGAGGTCGGCGCCCGACAGGCCCAGGTCGACGAGGCCATCGGCGACATACTCGGCCACGTCATCGGTGCGCACGAACAGCAGCTCGAGGTCGGCGTTGGCGACGGTGGCGCTCAACCGGCGCTCAGACAATTCGAAATCGAGGCCCGCAGCGCGCAGCAGGTCGACTGCCGGCTCGGCCAGGCGCCCCTTGTTCGGCAGTGCCAACCGCAGCGGCCCGGTCATCGCGGGCCCCCGGACTGGCGATCAAGCACGAGCCGATACCCGTCGCGACCGTATCGCAGCCACTGGTTGACGCGGCTGATTGTCGCGCTCGAGGCGCCCGTGCGTTCGCTGATCTCGTGGTAGCTGCTACCAGCGTCGAGCAGCCTGGCCACCTCCCAGCGCGCTGTGAGTTCGCGAAGCTCAGTCACCGTGCACAGGTCCCGCAGGAAGCGCAATGCCTCATCGGCATCGCGCAACGAGGCCGTCGCCGCCGCGAGGTCGCGGGTTGCATCGGTCATCCAGCGGTCTTCGTTCGTGTTCATCACTTTATCACGCTAAAGTATTAGCGGACACGTGTCAAGACGCTTCCGTTGCGAGGTGGCCGCAGGTCCCCCAGGACTACGTTGACGCGCGGGGCCAGCGGAGCGCGAAGACGGCAACCGGTCGGCGCTGCTCGAGCTGAACTGAGCCGCCCATGGCGGCCATCGTGGCATGCACCAGGTACAGGCCCAGACCGAGCCCGCGCCCCACGGCCAGCCGATCGTGAAACAGGCGGTCCGCGACGTCATCGGCGATTCCCGGTCCAACGTCACGGACGCGCAACGTGACGGGGTCCCCATCGGTCACCTCGACGTGGATCGGCGCGGCCGAATTCGAGTAGCGGTCGGCGTTGGTGAGCAGGTTGGTGATCGCCTGCTCGGACAGGTGCCTGTCGCCCACGACATCGATCCCCGGCGGGATGACGACACGCACCTCCCGCGCCGACCCGCGCGTGCGGAGCCGCTCGACGGCGGAGTCGAGTGCCGGCGTCAGCGCGAATGGCTCGCGCCCGGCCTCGACATGGCCTGAGTCAGCCCGAGAGTACAGCTCGAGTCGTTCGAGGATACCGATCGCCGCATCGACCGATTCAAGCGCGCGAGCCTCGTGCCCGGCGGCCTTGGGTGACTGGTCCACGTCGCGCTGCGCCAGCTCGATTCGGGCTTTGGCGACGGCCAGCGGATTCCGCAGCTCGTGGGCGACGAAGCTCGCGAAGCGCGACAGCCGGCGGCGCTCGTCCTCCTCTTTGCCGACATCCCGCAGGAGCAGCACGGCGCCCCCGCCAGGGATCGGCGTGCCCTCGACGTCGACCAGCACGTCGCGGCCGGACATTGGATTGCGCAACAGCAGCCGCTGTCGGATCTGGCGGGTCTGCGCGGTGACCTGCGGCCACGCATCCCGCGGTAGGAGCGCGCCGCCTCCATCGCGTGGCTCGGTGGCTCTCCCCCACTCGTCCAATGGTCGCTCCACGAAGCTTCGGCCGAAAAGCCGGAGTGCGGCTCGATTGCCGTACGTGCCGCGCAGGTCGTCGTCGTACACGACCAACGGCTCCGGGATCGCCTCGGCCACCTCCTCCAGTCGCGCCCGTTCCCGCTCGGCAGCCGCCAGGGCCCCGGCGGCATCCTGTCGGGCGTTCTCGAGGCGCATGCGCTCGGCCTCGGCCCGCTGCTCCGCGGCGTGGCTGGTCGCGAGGGCCACCGTGGCAACCCTTTTCGCGATCTCAACGCGATACACCAGGAAGACGACGATCGGCGTGCCGATCAGGAAGGCAGTGAATCGAACATAGTCGCTGACGAGGAAGGCCCCGCTGGTGATGCCGGCCGCGATCACCAGCAGCACGACGACGGCAGTCACATAGCCCCAGAAGGCAGCCCGGGCACCCAGCACCAAGCCGACCACGGCGATCGCCAGCAGCGGAACGACCGTGTACGCCACGTGGTCGAGATCGCGTCCGGGGAGCACGACACTGAGCAGCGAGGCACCGATCCCGATGAGGCCGCCGGAAATGGCGCGCCGATCCAGCCTGAACGGGGTCAACATTCGTGGGAGCCTAGCACCGCCGCGATCACACGGAAACTACGGGCGTCGTGCGGCGTCGCGCCCGGACCAACCGCTCGCGTGCGGCCGAAATTCGGCGCCAGGGATTGTGCACGCGCCTCCGATCCAGCGCTTCCGGGTGCTCCCCGCGTGCGATCTCGGCCAGGAGGATCGAGGCGCGGTCGAGCTGACCCGCCTCGGTCAGCATCTGAACCAGGCTGAACCAGCGGCCCGGCTCGGGGATCGGCGCGGACATGACGCGCTCGACCAGCTCGGCGGCGCGACCGTGGTTCGCAGCACGGCGGTGGGCGACGATCGCAACACGATGGTCGGTGAAGCTGGGTTCCATCCCAAGCGACTCGAGGAAGTTCAGCAGCAGCTCAGCGTTCTCGGCGCGCCGCGCCACCGGCCCACGACGCACGTGCGCCTCCCGGTACTCGCCCAGCAGCACGCGCAGCTCGCGATCTGCCCATGTGCGTTGGGGCGTTCCTGACGCCTGGCCCTCGGCCAGCCCGCGCAGCATCATCGCCCCACGCAGCTCTTCGCCGGCGGCGAGGTAGGCCTCGCGCAGGCCGAGATGGTAGATCTCGGCCATTGGCGGTTCGAATTCGAGGATGCGCTCCAGCGCTCCCAGCCAGTCTTCGATTCGGCCGCGCTCGGCGTAATGCTGCACGGCGTACCGCAGCCAATAGCGCTCGGAGTGCTCGCGCCAATCCTGGCCCGCGATGTGATTCTCGATGATCCACTGATCCTGGGCGGCGGGACCGGCCAGGAAGACCTCGACCGGCACCCGAAAACCGGCCACGGAGCGGAACTGCGGCTGATGCCACGGGCTCGGATCACCCGGGACGATGACCCGGGCACGATGGACGCGCCGGCGCCGCGGCGGGACAGCCTCGCCGGCATCGAGCGGCCAGTCGAGGGTCGCGGCGCGGCCGGCCTCGAGGGCGTGATCGTAGTGCAGGCGCCGAAGCGGGTCACGCAGCTCCGCCCAGGCCCGATTGAGCACCGAGGTCCGACGCGTGGCCACGTCCGACGACGGCGCCCGGTCGGGATGGTGGCGCAGCACCGCCTCGCGGAAACAGATGCGCAGCTGGTCTGCCGACGCCGATGGCTCGGCACCAAGCGCCTCGTAGTAATCGCGCCTCTCCGTGCGCACCGAATCGGTCGAAGACATCCGATCGAGTCTAGCGCCGTCGTTCGTCGAGGTCCGCAGTTCGCTATGCTGCGCGGCATGCCTGCCACGCCCAGCCCCGGGCAGGCCCGGGCCGGCCATCTGCTGATCATCGGCGGAGCCGAGGACAAGCTGCGTCAGCGCCAGATTCTGGCGCGCTTCGTGTCGCTCGCCGGCGGATCCGACGCGAGGGTGGTCGTGATCTCGACCGCCTCGTCGCTCGGTGACGAGGCCACTGAGCTCTACCTATCCCTGTTTCGACAGATGGGCATCGCCGATGTGCGCGGCCTGCGACCGCTGGTACGCGAAGATGCCAACGATCCGCGCGCCGTCACCGCGCTCGATGACGCGACCGGCATCTTCATGACCGGCGGCAATCAACTGCGGCTGTCGAGCGTCATCGGCGGCACGCTGCTCGGCAAGGCGCTCCTCGAACGTCACCGCCGCGGCGCCATCGTGGCCGGAACGAGCGCGGGTGCATCGGCCATTGCCAGCTACATGGTCGCCTTCGGGACCAGCGGGGCGACGCCAAAACAACGAATGACGCAGATGAGCGCGGGTCTCGGTTTGCTCACCGGCGTCTTGATTGACCAGCACTTTGAGCAGCGCAACCGTTTCGGGCGGTTGCTGGCCCTGGTTGCCCAGTCGCCGGCGCTGCTCGGGATCGGGATCGACGAGGACACGGCCGCTCTCGTCAGCCCCGGAGGCATCCTCGAGGTGCTGGGCAAGGGATCGGTGACCATTCTCGACCCGGCAACTATCCAGACCGATGCGTACGAGGTGAAGCGCCACAAGCCGATCATGGTCTCGGGCGTCATGCTTCATTCACTGCCGTCCGGCTATCGCTTCAACCTGCGCAAGCGCAGCCTCATGGCACCGCTGCGGCCGGTGAGCGCCACTGATCGCGAGCTCGCCAGCCTCCAGGCCGCCACGAATCACACGCGGCGGCTCATCCGCCGCATCGCGGCCGAGGGAGCCGATGACCGAGCGCCCGAACGCGCGCGCCGCCGCTCCGCGCGCGCCAGCAGGATGGAGGAAGCGAGCGAGTGACCACCGAACCGAAGGCCCGCCGTGAAGCCCGGAAGGCGGCGAAGAGCGGCAATCCACCGGCCGGTGCGCAGCCGCTGCCCGAGTTGCGGATCGTCGAAACCCGGGTCTACCGCGGCCCGAACTACTGGAACTACGACCCCGCCATCAAGCTGGTCGTTGACCTCGGCGTGCTCGAGCACTTCCCGACGAACACGATCCCCGGCTTCGTCATTGCGCTGCTCGAGATGCTGCCGGGCGTGGGCCAGCACACGTGCAGCACCGGAAAGGTCGGCGGCTTCGAGCGTCGCCTGAACGACGGCACCTGGGTCGGGCACGTGGCCGAGCACATTGCGCTTCAGCTGCAGCGAGAGGCCGGAAACGAGGTCGGGCGCGGCAAGACGCGCGGCACGGGCGAGCCGGGTCGTTACCACGTCGTCTACTCCTACGGCGAGGAGAGCGTGGGACTGGCCGCGGGCAAACTCGCCGTGCGCCTCGTCAACCACCTCGTCAAGGCGGAAGACGGCTTCGACTTCGGCGCCGAGCTTGAGCGGCTGATCCTGCTGTCCGAGCGGGCGGCGTTCGGCCCGTCGACACAGGCGATCCTGGACGAAGCCGCGCTGCGTGACATTCCGTTCATCCGCCTCAACGACCAGTCCCTGGTGCAGCTCGGGCACGGCATCCATCAACGCCGCATCCGCGCCACCATCACCAATATCACCGGCTCGCTCGGCGTCGATATCGCGTCCGACAAAAAGCTGACGAACCGGCTCCTCGCCGCGACCGGCGTGCCGGTTCCGCGCTCCGAGGTCGTGGGCGACGCCGATGCGGCCGTGGCGGCGGCCAACCGGATCGGCATGCCGGTGGCGATCAAGCCGCTCGATGGCAACCATGGACGCGGCGTCATGCTCAACCTCGCCGATGAAACCGCGGTGCGCGACGGCTACGGAGTTGCGCGATCGCAGAGCCGTCGCGGCGGGGTGGTGGTCGAGAGCCACCTCACCGGCAACGACTATCGGTGCCTCGTCATCGACGGCGTGCTGCGCGCGGTCGCTCAGCGCGTCCCGGCCCACGTGGAAGGCGACGGCAAGCATTCGATCACCGATCTGGTCGAGACGACGAACGCGGATCCGCGCCGCGGCATCGGCCACGAGAAGGTGCTGACCCGCATCAAGATCGATGACGAGTCGATCGCCTATGCCCGCGAGCAGGGCTTCGAGATGTCCGACGTGCCACCACGCGGCCATCGTGTCTACCTCAAGCGCACCGGCAACATGAGCACCGGCGGCATCAGCATCGACCGGACCGATGAGGCGCACCCCGACAACGTCGAGATCGCCGAGCTGGCGGCGCGTGTGGTCGGACTCGATATCGCAGGCATCGACCTCGTCTGCCCCGACATCAGCCTGCCGGTGCGCGAGACGGGAGGCGGGATCGTGGAGGTCAACGCCGCACCCGGTTTCCGGATGCACACCAACCCGACGGAGGGCGAATCGCAGTACGTCGCCAAGCCAGTGATCGACATGCTCTTCCCGCCCGGCGCGCCATCCCGCATTCCCATCGTGGCCATCACCGGTTCGAACGGCAAGACGACCACCGCCCGCATGGTCGCGCACATCATGAAGGGCATGGGCCGCAAGGTCGGGCTCACCAACACGGACGGCATCTACGTCGATGGCCGAATCGTTCGTCGGGCCGATTCAGCCGGGCCCAAGTCCGCCTCGATGGTGCTTCAGAACCCGACGGTCGACCTTGCCGTGTTCGAGGTGGCGCGGGGTGGGATCCTGCGCGAGGGCCTGGGCTACCAGCGCAATGACGTGGGCGTCGTGCTCAATGTCACCGGGGACCACCTGGGCCTGGGTGGAATTCACAGCATCAAGCAGCTGGCCGAGGTCAAGCGCGTCGTGGTCGAGGCCGTGCCACGCGACGGTATCGCGGTCCTCAATGCCGATGACCCGCTGGTCACCGCCATGGCGCGCCACTCCTCGGGGTCGGTCATCTACTTCTCCATGGATGCCGAGAACGAGCGGATCAAGTTCCAGGCGGCTCGGGGGCGCCGCGCGGTCACCCTGGAATCAGGACGCAACGGCGACATGATCGTCCTCAAACAGGGACGCAAGTCGATGTCGCTGGTGTGGACGCACCTGATCCCCGCCACGTTCGAGGGTCGGGCGCGCATGAATGTCCAGAACGCGCTCGCCGCGACGGCGGCGGCGTGGGCCGCCGGCGCTCATCTGCACGACATCCGCCAGGGCCTGCGCACGTTCACGTCCAGCTACTTCATGGCCCCGGGCCGGCTGAACATGTTCGAGCTCGACGGCTATCGGGTCGTGGTTGACTACGCGCACAATCCACCGGCCATGGAGGCGCTCGGGACATTCATCGACCGTCTGACCGAGCCGTCGGCGGGCGGCGCTCGCGCTCCCGTCACGGGCCGTCGCATCGGCGTCGTGGCAACCGCCGGCGACCGCCGCGACGATGACATCGTGGAGC
Source organism: Candidatus Limnocylindria bacterium (assembly GCA_038255505.1). GTDB lineage: Bacteria > Chloroflexota > Limnocylindria > QHBO01 > QHBO01 > JACDBZ01. The sequence goes on along the minus strand of JBBSLF010000016.1, from coordinate 4,724 downwards.
TGGGGCGGGTCGCGGCACGCTACTTCGACGAGATCATCATCCGCGAGGACGCCAACAATCGCGGCCGTCCGCGTGGTGGCACGGCGGCGCTCATCGAGCACGGCATCGAGACGTCAGGTGAGGCGCGGCGAACGACGGCGGTGAGCACGATCCTCGATGAGCTCGAGGCCACGCGCCGCGCGCTCGACATCGCGCGGGATGGTGACGTCGTCGTCGTCTGCGTCGACCACGCCAACCAGGTCTGGAAGGAGCTCCAGCGACGCCAGCATGGTCACGCCAGCGAGACCGATGGGCTGCGCGCGGTGGTCGGTGTCATGGATGCCGACGACGAGATCGACCTCGAGCTTTAGCGGCTCACCGTTCGATCAGCTCGCGAAGACGCTCGGTGTCGACGGATCGAAAGCCCTCGGCTTCGAGCCATGCAAAGATCTCCGCGCGCTCGACATGCGCCATCACCACGCACACGTCGCCGCGTTTCGCGCGGGTGACCAGGGTCTTGAGCGACTCGATCTCGGACGCGACGGTTTCGACCTCTCCGCGATAGCCGCCGGTGCGCGCGCCGGAGCGCAGGAGCTCGTTCATCTCGTGCAGGTCGCGTCCGCGAAGGTAATGCTCCTTCTCGGCGATCACGAGATCATTGGCCGTGCCCGCCAGCGCGCCGAGCCCGTGCAACATCTCATCGGTCCGGTCTCCGGCGGTCCCGAACGCCAACCGCACCCGACGTTTTCCCGCGACGGCCCTGGCGACATCCATGAGGCCGGCCAGTCCCGCCTCGTTATGGGCGAAATCCACCAGCGCGAAGACGCCACCCCGCTCGAACAGGTTGAGCCGCCCCGGATTCGAGGCGCTGTCCTGCGCAAAGGAGCGCAAGCCCGCGATGATCTGGGGTGCTCGCAGCCCGAGCGCATCACACGCGGCCGCTGCGGCCAGGGCATTGGCGATGTTGTAGCGGCTGAGGCCGCTCACGGTCACGGGAAGCTCCGCTGCCTCGACGAGCCGACGTGGACGCCGGCCAGCGCCGCGCAACACGATCCAGCCGTCCTCGAGGACCGCAGCCCGCCCGCCGCCATCGAGGGCCGCCTCCACCTCGGCGGATCGGCCCTCCAGGCTGAATGCGTAGATGTTCGCGCGCGTCCGACCACGCATGTCCCACGCCCGCGGGTCATCGGCGTTGAGGACGGCCCATCCACCGCGCTTCGTGATGCGCACGACCACGCCCTTGACCTCGGCCAACTCGTCGACCGTGTCGATACCCTGGAGCCCCAGGTGATCCGCGCTCACATTGGTGACCACGCTCACGTCGTTGGCTGCGTATCCAATGCCACGCAGCAGGATTCCGCCGCGTGCCGTCTCGAGGACGGCGACCTGGAGCCCAGGTTCGCCAAGGATGCGCGCCGCGCCCCCGAACCCGGTCCAATCCCCCGCCTCCACCAGCTCGCCGCGGATGAAGATGCCGTCGGAGTTCGTCATCCCGACGCGCCGGCCGGCCGACGTGAAGATATGCGCGATGAGTCGCGTGGTGGTGCTCTTTCCGTTGGTCCCGGTGACCGCCACGATCGGCATCTTCGCCCGCGGCAGGTGCCACATCGGCCCGAGGGCAACGGCGCGCAGGCCCGTGATCTCCCGCCGATCCGTCGATCTTCCCAGTGCCAGGCGAGCGGCCGCTGCTCCGATCCCCTGGCTGATCGTTCGGCGCCGCCACGGGAAGGCGATGGCGGTGCGCCGTCCGTCGACCGAGTGACGCGTCTGGATTCTCGGCGCCGGCAGGTCCAGGGCGACGTGCAGCCGGCGCACGGCCAAGGCGGCGCTGGCGGCCACCTCGGCGGCGGTACCGGGGGTTTCGGAGCTGAACTCCAGCTTCACCGCCGGACGCGTCACGAACCGATTCGGACCATCCAGCACGCGCAGCTCGACCAGCTCGACGTCGGTTGCGGGATGCTCGGACATGGCGGTGAGTATATTGGCGGACATGCCCGAGTCCAGCACCATCCGACGCATCGTTGACGCCCGCCTGCCACGCTTCCTCGACGAGCTCGAGACTCTCGTCAACATCGACTGCGGCTCGTACACGCCCGACGGCGTCAACCAGGTCGCCGACTTCATGGCCGATGCGCTGCGAGCGCTGGGGGCGGATGTTCGCCGCGTGCCGCACGACCCCGAGCCTGGGGGAACCCAGCTCGGGGATCTTGTAATCGGCGAGATGGAGGGCTCCGGTCCGCGGCTGCTGCTCATCGGTCACATGGACACGGTCTTCGACGAAGGGACGGCGTCGCTGCGGCCGTATCGGTCCAACGAGGGTCGCGCGTTCGGCCCCGGCGTGACCGACATGAAAGCCGGGCTGCTGGCCGGGCTCCACGCGATCGCGGCGCTCAGGGAGGCTGGCCTGCGGCCGGCGCTGACCTTCGTGGCGAACCCCGACGAGGAGATCGGCTCGCCATTCAGCACGCCGTTCATCCGTGAGCTGGCGGCGTCCCACCAGGCCGCGCTCGTGCTGGAGTGCGCCCGCGCCAACGGCGACATTGTGAGCGCTCGCAAGGGCATCGCCGATTACCGCATGTCGCTGGTCGGGCGGGCGGCTCACGCGGGCGTCGAACCGGAAAAGGGGCGCTCGGCCATCCTCGAAGCGGCGAACCAGGTCATTGCCCTCCATGCGCTCAACGGTCGCTGGCCGAGCGTGACGGTCAATGCCGGAGTCATTCGCGGCGGGACCCGTCCGAACGTCGTGGCTGAGCGATGTGAGCTAGAGATCGACGTGCGCGCCGCAACCGTCGATGCCTTCAACGAGGCGGCGGCCGAGGTCGAGCGTCTGGCCAGCACGCCGACCGTCGAAGGGATCGTGCTCGACCTCGAGCGCATCGCCGGCCACCCGCCCATGGAGAAATCGCCGGCTTCAACACGACTGGTGGCGCTGGCAGCGACGATCGCCGGGGAGCTTGGCTTCGCATTGACCGATGCCGCCACCGGCGGCGCCTCGGACGCCAACACGACGGCCGCGCTCGGGGTGCCCACGCTGGACGGGCTGGGCCCGGTCGGCGGTGACGACCACTCGGTGGACGAGTGGCTCGACCTCGACAGCGTGGCTCCGCGGACGGCACTGTTGGCTGGCCTGATCGGCCGCATCGGCGAGGCCGTCTAGCGTATATACATATATACTCCAAAAACTATGACAGCCAAGCGCGTGCTGATATCCATCGACGAACGGCTCTTGATGCGCGTCGATCAGGCACGATCGCGCCAGGGAATGACCCGAAGTGCCTACCTGGCGCAACTCGCGCAGCGCGACCTGCAGGCCGCCGCGGGACCCGGAAGGAACCCCACTGTGCGCGCTGCCCTCGCCGCCCTCGACGCGCTCCTCGGTGACGCACAGCCGTGAAACGAGTCGTCCTCGATGCCTCCGGACTCCTTTCCTGGTTCGGCCCAGGGGGTGGCCGCAATCGCCTGCGAACCGAGTACGAGCAGGGGCTCCTCACGGTGGTCGCGCATCGCCAGCTCACCGAATCGGTCCTCGCCATGCTCGCCGCTTCTGGCACATGGGAGCGAGATCGGCTGATCCGCGTGGCATCTGAGCTGGATCGCCTGGACTTCGAGCTTCACGAGCCACCGCTTGCCGAGGTGGCCGGATGGATCGCGCGCGGCCTCAAGGCAGATCAGGCGCGAGCCGCCGCGCTTGCTTCAAGCATGGATCTGTCGCTTGAGACAGCGGATCCGGATGTCCTGAGTCGGGCAGGAACCATCGCTCGCTCCAGCTGACGCGTGAGCAGCCGCATGAGCGTAGATACCTGTGTAGCCCGGCCCAAAGCAGGCCGCCGCTAGAATGTGACCCGTGACCGATGACCACCACCACCGCACGTCCCTGCAGGTGCGCTTCCGCGACATCGATGCCTTCGGGCATGTGAACAACGCGGTCTTCTTCAGCTACGTCGAACTGGCGAGGATTCGCTACCTGCTCGACGTCCTCGAACCGGATGCCGGCTTCGACCGCCTGCCGCTGATCCTGGCTCGCGTTGAGCTGGACTTCCGGTCGCCGATCGAATTCGGCGAAGACGTGGTGGTGGGCAGCAGAGTCGACCGCATCGGCCGCACCAGCTTCGCCATGAGCCATCGCATGACCGCAGGCACTGATGACCGCCTGGTCGGCGATGTGCAGACGGTGCTGGTGACCTACGACTATTCGACCGCGCGGCCCATCCCGGTTCCCGACGACTGGCGCCGCCGAATGACCGATCATGAAGGGCGCGACCTCGACACCGCGACGACTGCCGCGACCGTCGTGGCGGCCACCACATAGCAACAGGAGACCCATGGCCGACCCGCAACGCTTCGACCTGCTCATCCTCGGCGGCGGGATGAGTTACGTGGGTGCCATCCGTGCCGCGCAGCTCGACCTGTCGGTCGGGCTGATCGAGCGGGACAAGCTCGGTGGCACCTGCCTCAACCGCGGCTGCATCCCCTCGAAGGCCCTGCTCGAAACCGCCGACCTCCTCCACCGCGTGCGCGCGCAGGGAGCCGAGTTCGGCCTGGCCGGCAGCGACGGCGTGAGCCTCGACTACGGTGCACTGGGGAAGCGGCGCGATGCCGTCATCGACAAGCACGTGTCGGGCGTCGAGTTCCTCATGAAGAAGAACAAGATCACGGTGCTCCACGGAAACGGCATCCTCACCGGGCCGACGAGTGTCCGCGTGTCGGGCGGCGAGTCCGGAGACGTCGAGGCCAGCGCGGAGCAT
>JBBSLF010000015.1:0-23289 GCA_038255505.1 Candidatus Limnocylindria bacterium | reverse complement strand
GTTCGAGCCATCCTTCTCGCTGATGGACGAACCGGCCTTCATCGCTGCCCTGCGCGAGGCCGTCGAGGCGTATCGGTCCTTCGTTGGCGCGACGAGAGTCACCTGGCCACGCACCCGTCCCGGCCGCGACATCGCCGGAGCCCTGCGCCGCGCGTGATGCTTTAGTCGGCGAAGTCGACGACCAGGGGAGCGTGGTCCGATGGGATGCCCGGATAGGTCGAGGGCTTGCGGGCGTCACGATCGCGCTCCGCGGCGACTGCCCGCGCGGCGAGAGGCGGCGAAACGTAGACGTGGTCGATGCGCATGCCGAAGTTCTTGTGGAAGTTGCCGGCCCGGTAGTCCCACCAGGTGAAGAAGCCCGGCTCGGGGTGGAACTGGCGGACGATATCGACCATCCCCCAGTCGCGCAGCTTCGCGACGGCCGACCGTTCGCGCGGCGAAACGTGGGTCGCTCCGTGAACGGCGTTCGCATCCCAGACATCGGCATCTTCGGGCGCAACGTTGTAATCGCCACAGATGGCCAGCTCGGACGCCGGATCGTTGTCGTCCAGCCAGACCGACAGCCGCGCCAGCCACTCGAGCTTGGCGAGATAGAACTCGGAGTCGACCACCCGACCGTTGGGGACGTAGATGTTGGCCACGCGCATCGGTCCACAGGTGGCGGCCAGGAAGCGGCCGCCGTCATCGGTCCATCCGTCGGGTGTCGGAATCCCGGCCACGACGTCGCTGATCCCGATGCGCGACGCGATGGCGACGCCGTTCCAGCGGCCAGGTCCATGGTGGACGAGCTCGTAGCCGAGCGCGGCGAAGTCCATGAGCGGCGCCTGCGCGTCGGAGAGCTTCGTCTCCTGCATGCACAGGACGTCGGGCTGATGACGCTCAGTCCAGGCCAGCACCCGATCCAGCCGGGCCTTGAGCGAATTGACGTTCCAGGTCGCGAGTCGCATCGGGTGGAGTCTATCCTCGCGCAATGCTTCGAGAGTTTCGTGACTTCATTCTCCGCGGAAACGTCGTCGACCTTGCGGTCGGCATCGTCATCGGCGCCGCATTCACCGCCATCGTCAACTCGCTCGTCGCCGATCTCCTGACGCCGCTGATCGGCATCCTCTTCTCGGCCGACTTCTCGTCCCTGGCAGTCACGGTGAATGGCTCGACGATCACCTATGGCAACTTTCTGAATGCGCTCATCAGCTTCCTACTCGTGGGTGTCGCACTCTTCACCTTCGTGGTCAAGCCCATGAACCTGTTCGAGCGCCGGCGCCAGGCTGCCAGGCCCGATGCGCCGACAACCAAGACCTGCATCGAGTGCGTCTCGGAGATCCCGATCGCGGCGCGCCGCTGCCCGATGTGCGCGCAGCGTCAGCCCGCCACCACGACCTCCTGAGTGCCTCGCGCAGAGAACACACTGCCCGCGCCGCAACCCGAGCGCATCGCCGTGATCGTGGTCGCCGTCGCGATCCTCCTCACTCGGTTCACGATCATGTTTCTCGGGCTTCAGCTGGCACCGCTGATCGGCATCAGCGGCTGGTACTCGGGCCTGTTCGTCAATGTGCTGGTCAGCATCTATGCCGTGGTCTCATGAGCCGATACGGCCTATGGAACCAGACAGCATGACCAGGCTCTGGCGGTCACGCCTGGCGCTGATGTGGCTGCTGCCGCTCATCGTCGAGGCGATCTTCTGGGCTGTGAACGGACTCGAAGAGCAGCCTCCGGGATTCGGGCTGTGGGCGCTCACCCTGATGTTCGTCGGCGTGAACGAGGAGCTGATCAGCCGCGGTGTCATTCTCAACCGCCTGCTGACGGTCAACCGGGCGGTGTTCGCGGTCCTCATCGGGGCGACGCTCTTCGGCCTCCCGCTGGTCATCGTGCACGCCACAACCGACTTCACCGTGATTCACGCGGTCGAGCTGCCGTCCGACCTGGTCATCGTAGCCGTCCACCTGCTCGTCATCGCGTTTGGGATCGCGCTCCTCCGCGGCAGGAAGGGCGAACACCCACGTCGAGCGGTCGCGTGACGACGCAAACAGCGCCACGCTATATGGAGCTGGGCCGAGCCTCGTGCGGCTCGGCCCTGACCGGCGAACGTTCCGGAGGTCAGACCTCCTTGTACTCGCCCTCGATCGTCTCACCCTCTTCGTCAGCGGCAGTCTCGCCGCCTTCCGCATCCGGCTCAGCCGCGGCATCGGTCCCGTTGCCGTCTCCGGGAGTCGGGCCAGCCTCGTAGGCCTTCGTGCCGATGCGCTGGAGCACCTCGGCCAGCTGACCCTTGGTCGAATCGACCGCGCCCTGGTCCTCGCCCTTGAGCGCCTCGCGCACCGATTCGATCCGCGCGGTGACCTCCGCCTTCTCTTCGTCAGACAGCTTGTCGTCGAGGTCCTTGAGCAGACGCTCACCCTGATAGACGAGACCATCGGCCTCGTTGCGCGACTCGGTCGCGGTGCGACGCGCCCGGTCCTCTTCAGCGTGCTCGGCCGCGTCGCGGACCATCTTGTCCACATCCTCCTTGGCGAGCATGGACGAAGCCGTGATCGCGACCTTCTGCTCCTTGTTGGTCGCCTTGTCCTTGGCCGCCACGTTGAGGATGCCGTTGGCGTCGATGTCGAAGGTCACTTCGACCTGCGGCACGCCGCGCGGAGCCGGCGGAATACCGTCGAGCCGGAAGGTCGCCAGCTTCTTGTTGTCACCGGCCATCTCGCGCTCGCCCTGGAGCACGACGATGTCGACGCTGGGCTGATTATCCGACGCCGTCGAGAAGATCTGGGTGTGCGATGTCGGGATCGTCGTGTTGCGGTTGATCATCTTCGTCGCCACGCCGCCCATCGTCTCGATGCCGAGCGACAGCGGGGTGACGTCCAGCAGCAGGACATCCTTGACCTCGCCGGCCAGCACACCGGCCTGGATCGCCGCGCCGACAGCCACCACCTCGTCGGGATTGACGCCCTTGTGCGGCTCCTTGCCGCCAAACATCTTCTTCACGGCCTCGACAACGGCCGGCATGCGCGTCATGCCACCGACCAGGATCACCTCGTCGATGTCGGCCGGCTTCATGCCGGCATCGGCCAGTGCCTTCTTGACGGGCTCCGCGGTCTTGCTGACAAGGTCCGCGACCAGGTCATCGAGCTTGGCGCGGGTGAGGTTCAGTACGAGATGCTTGGGGCCGGACGCATCGGCGCTGATGAAGGGCAGGTTGATCTCGGTGGAGGTCGTGCTCGACAGCTCGATCTTCGCCTTCTCGGCCGCCTCCTTCAGACGCTGGAGCGCGATCCGATCCTTGGTCAGGTCAATGCCCTCGCTCTTGCGGAACTCCTCGCCCAGCCAATCGATGATGCGCTGATCGAAGTCGTCACCGCCGAGGTGCGTGTCGCCGTTCGTCGAGCGGACCTCGAAGACGCCCTCGCTCAGCTCGAGGATGCTGATGTCGAAGGTACCGCCGCCCAGGTCGTAGACGGCGATCTTCTCGTCCTTCTGCTTGTCCAGCCCGTAGGCCAGGGCCGATGCGGTCGGCTCATTCACGATCCGCTTCACATCGAGACCGGCGATGCGACCGGCATCCTTGGTCGCCTGGCGCTGGGTGTCATCGAAGTAGGCCGGCACGGTGATGACGGCCTCGGTCACCTTCTCGCCCAGGTACGCCTCGGCGTCGGCCTTCAGCTTCTGGAGGATCATGGCGCTGATCTCCGGCGGGCTGAAGTGCTTGTCGTTGCCGAGCTTGACCACGATGCCGTCCGACTTCGGGTCCTTGACGACCTCATACGGTACGAGACCGGTGGACCGCTGAACTTCGGGGTCGTCGAAGCGACGCCCCATGAAGCGCTTGATGGAAAAGACGGTGTTCTCCGGGTTGGTGATCGCCTGTCGCTTGGCCACCTGGCCGACGAGGCGCTCGCCGCTCTTCGGGAAGCCGACGACGGATGGTGTCGTCCGACCGCCCTCCGCGTTGGTGATGACCTGGGGCTCCCCGCCTTCCATGACGGCAACGACCGAGTTCGTCGTGCCCAGGTCGATGCCGATGATCTTGCCCATGGGTAATTCAGTGCTCCTTCGGATTGTTCGCCACTCGGACGAGGCTCGGCCGGATAATCCGGTCGTGCAGGCGGTATCCGCGCTGCAGCTCGCCGATCACGTCATTATCGGGATGGTCCGCGGTCTCCTCGTGGACGACCGCTTCATGCAGGTTGGGGTCGAATGGTTGGCCGACGGCCTCGATGGGCGTGACGCCCTCGGCGTCGAGAACGCCACGCAGCTTGCGCTCGGTAAGGCGAACGCCCTCGACCCACGGGTCATGCGCGTCGGGCGGAACATTGTCCAGCGCGCGGTCGAAGTCATCGAGCACGCTGAGCAATTTGCCGATGAGGATCAGGTTGCTGAACTGCGTCAACGTCGCGCGCTCGTCGTCGGTGCGGCGCTTGTAGTTCGCAAAGTCGGCCGCGCTGCGATGCCAGTTGTTGCGATGCTCCTCGTCACTGCGTCGCAGGTTGTCCAGCTCGCGTTCGAGCAGCTCGAGTCGCTCGGCGAGCTCAATGCGCGATGGCGTCGTGATGGCGTCGACGCGCTCGTCGCCGCGCGTCTTGGTGCGGCGACCGGCCGGGCGCCCGTGTGCGGGATGATCGGTCATTGGGTCTCGCCGTAATGAATGTTGATGAGCTCGTTCATGAGCGTCGATAGGTACCGAACGGTCGGGATGGCGCGCGGATAGCGCATGCGGGTCGGACCCAGCACCCCTAGCAAGCCGAGGGCCCGATCCGGCGCGCCGTACGGGGCAAAGATGAGGCTGACCTCGTGCATGGCGTCGTTCGTATTCTCGCGGCCTATGATCACGTGCACGCCACCGCTGCGCGTCAGGACTGGAACGAGCTGCTCAAGGAAATCAGAACGTTGGAGCACCTCAAGGATGGGCCGCAGCTTGCTGCCCTTCGCGAACTCAGGCTGCTCGAGGACGTTGACGATGCCGTCAGTGAAGATATCTTCGACAACGACCGAATCCGCCTCTTCGAGCAGTGAGATGACCGCGGTCGAGATGCGCGCCGCCAGCGCCGGCAGCTTGTCGCTGCGGCGGCGGACCTGCGGTGCCGAGAGGCCCGCGAGCTCGGCGTTCAGGGCGGCTGCGGTGAGATCCAGCTCGGTCTGGTCGAGCACGGCGTCCGGCAGCTCGCGCTGGATTGCCATTTGGTCGAGCCGGCGCTGGACGACGTTGCCGTCGCGCAGCACGAGCACCAACAGGCGCGTGCCGTCTGCCAGGGCAACAAGCTGCACGTGCCCGAATCGGGCGCGGCGCGAGCGAGCTGGCGTCACGACCGCCGCGGATCGTGTGCTGCCGGCGAGGATCGACGCCGCCAGGCGCAACCAGTCGTTGCTGGTCAGCTGCACCTGGCTGAACTGGTGACGGATCATGAGCCGATCCGACTGGTCGAGGTCCGCTTCCCGCATCAATGACTCGACGTACAGTCGATACCCGAGATCGGATGGCACGCGACCAGCGCTGGTGTGCGGGTGCGACAGCAGCCCAAGCGACTCGAGCTCGGCCATGGCGCTGCGCACCGTGGCCGGCGATACGCCGAGCGCGTAGCGTCCCAGCAGCGCCTTGGAACCGACCGGCACAGCCGTCAGGACGTAGTCCTCGACGACGGCGCGCAGCACGGTTCGCTGCCGATCCGTCAGCTCGAGAGCGGGCCGGATCGGCGTCCCGCGATGACGTTCTTCCATCATGGCCGACCTCAGGAAAGTGATTGGCACTCTCGTAATGAGAGTGCTAACGAGTTGATTGTGGCATCGTACCGCCACCGCCAAGGCCATGTCAACGCCGCGCGGCGGACTCTGTGGACGGCTCGGGCACGAACGCGACGAGGACCTCCGACGCGAGCAACCGGCCGTTCGGCGTGAGCCTGATGACGTCGCCCTCGACCTCGAGCAAGCCGTCTCGAACCGTCGCAGCGACGCCCGCGGCGTAGCGCCCCATGGGATCGTATCCGAACTCCCCCACGAACGCGGTCCGGCTGATTCCGTCCACCCGGCGGAGTCCCAGCGCGATAGCTTCGAATGCGCGGGTCTGTTCGTCGAGCACCTCGCGGTCGGCGATCGGTCGCTCCCCAGCCTCGGCGGCGAGGAGATAGTCGTCGAGGTCACGCACGTTCCATGAGCGCTCGGCTCCACCGTCGTACGAATGCGCGCCGGCGCCGATGCCGGTGTACGCCCGTCGCGCCCAATATGCCGAGTTGTGACGGGCCTCGCGATCAGGAAGCCCCCACGAGCTGAGCTCGTAGTGACGGTACCCTGCCGCCGCGAGCACATCCTCGGTGAGCCGGTACTGATCGCTGGCCAGTTCATCATCCTGCCGCGGCACCATCCGGTTTCGCCAGCGCAGTGCCCCCGGCCTCGGCGGCGCGGCCCACTCATCGGGTGAGAGCGCCAGCTGGAGCGCGTAGCAGCTCACGTGGTCCGGACCCAGCTCCAGCGCCGCCTCAAGGCCCGCGCGCCAATCAGCCAGCGACTGCCCGGGGATGCCGTAGATGAGATCGATGCTGATGTTGTCGAAGCCGGCCTCCCGAGCCGATGCAAAGGCCCCGCGCGCCTCGCCGGCGGAGTGCCCGCGCGCCAACGCCACAAGGTCCGTGTCGCGGAGCGACTGGACGCCGAGACTGATTCGGGAAACGCCTGCGGCCCGGAAGCCACCCCAATCCGGAGCTTCCCGCTGGCTGGGGTTCGCCTCGAGGGTGACTTCCTCGAGTGCCACGTGGGGCCATCGCTCCCGCGCGGCGCTGATCACCCGGCCAACCTGCGCTCCGGAAAGTAGGGATGGGGTGCCCCCGCCGAAATACAAGGTCCGCAGCTCGCCGGGAGCCGGTCGCACTGCCAGCTCGTCCAGGAGGGCATCGGTGTAACGCGGGACGTCATCGGCTCGCCCGCCGACTGTGACGAAGTCGCAGTATGCGCACACCAGCCGGCAGAACGGCACGTGCACGTACAGGTGATGCGGGACCGGGGTCATGCGTCAGCACGCTACCACCTTGCAACGCCTCCACGGCTCCGCTGCCTGGTGCCACGCTCGTCGGGAGTCGAAAAGGGTCGAAGTCAGCCTCAGATGGGTCGCTGGCGCAGGCGCCCTCCGGCGAACGCAAAGAGCGCCATGGACACCGCGAAGTGGCCGACGATGGCGGGAATGATCGAGCCGGTCTCCACGGTCACCACGCCGGCCGCCCATCCCAGGAGCACCGAGGCCGCCAGGAAGTACCAATCACGGTCGTGCCACAGCCGTCGATGCGCGAGTCCCGAGACGATCGCCTGGACCGCGATCGCCCAACCCACATCGAGTCCGGCGAACAGCAGCATGCCGAGCACGATGGAGCGGAACTGAAGCTCCTCGCTGACGGCGTTGGCAGCGGCCCCGAGCACCCGCGAGGGCAGGAGCTCCAGCGGTAGCGGGAGGATGCTCCCGTAGCGCAGGAAGGCGAGTGCCACGCCATTGAGAAGCGCCACGCCAACGAACAGCGCCATGATCGGGAGCATCGCGTCAGTGTCGCCGCCTGTCAGGAATAGCTGGTCGCGGCCCGACGGCAGGATGAAGGCGATACCGATCGCGAAGACGATGACGAGGATGTAGTAGCTCACCGGACCCATCCACGGCGTCCGATAGCGGAAGTAGTCGGAGCGTGTAATTCGCTCCGAATCGAAGCGCAACAGGACCAGGAACAGCGTCAACCCGAGGGCGATCGCCAGTCGCAGCGAGTCGAAGAAGCTCATCTAGGCGCCATCATTCATGCGCAGCACGGCAAGGAACGCCTCCTGCGGAATCTCGACCGAACCGATCCGCTTCATCCGCTGCTTTCCTTCCTTCTGCTTCTCGAGCAGCTTGCGCTTCCGGGTGATGTCGCCGCCGTAGCACTTGGCGAGAACGTTCTTGCGCATCGCCCGGATCGTCTCGCGGCTGATGATATGCGAGCCGATGGCCGCCTGGATCGGCACTTCGAACATCTGGCGCGGGATCAGCTCCTTGAGCTTGTCGACCAGGGACTTGCCGGATCGATACGCGTTGGACCGATGCACGATGAGGCTGAGCGCATCGACTGCCTCCCCTGCCACCAAAACGTCGAGTTTCACCAGGTCGCCCGGACGGTAACCGATGTACGAGTAATCCAGACTGGCATAGCCGGATGATCGGCTCTTGAGCTGGTCGTAGAAATCAATGATCAGCTCGCCGAGTGGCATCTCGAAGTGCATGTTGACGCGCTTGGGGTCGAGGTACTCCATGTTCTGGAACTCGCCGCGACGCGTGGTGGCGAGTTCCATCAGCGGACCGATGTAGTCCGTGGGTGTGATCACCTGGGTCGACACCCAGGGCTCGCTGATCTGCTCGATCTCGCCTGGTCCCGGCATCTGGGCCGGGTTGTCGATGACCAGCTCATCGGCCTTATGGAGCACCTTGACGCGGTACTCGACGCTGGGAGCGGATGCGATCAGGTCGAGATCGAACTCGCGTTCGAGGCGCTCCTGGGTGATCTCCATGTGAAGCAGACCAAGAAAGCCGCATCGGAAGCCGAAGCCAAGCGCGACCGAGGACTCGGGCTCGTACACGAAGCCGGCATCATTGAGGTGGAGCTTGTCGAGCGCGTCGCGCAGCTCGGGATAGTCGTCGCCGCGCATCGGGTAGATCCCGGCGAACACCAGAGGTAGCGGCTCTTGGTAGCCCGGCAGCTGCTCCGTCGCCCCACCATCCGCCGAGGTCAGCGTGTCGCCGACCTGTACCTCGCGGATGCTCTTCAGGCCCGTGGCCACGTAGCCGACCTCGCCGGCCACCAGCCGCGTCGTGGGCACGGGCTGCGGCCGGAAGTATCCGAGCTCGAGGATGTCGGACTCGGCCCCGGTGGCCATGAACCGGATGCGGTCGTGATCGCGGAGCGTGCCGGCGGCCAGCCTCACGTAGGCGACGACACCCTTATACGGGTCGTAGTGGCTGTCGAACACGAGCCCAGCCAGCGGGGCGCGCCCGTCGTGAGCCGGGGGCGGCACCCGTTCCACGATGGCCTCGAGGATCTCGCGCACGCCGGTCCCGTCCTTGGCGCTGGCCAGGAGCACCTCCTGGCGCGGGATGGCGAGCGTCTCCTCGAGCTCGTCAAGGACCATTTCCGGATCAGCCGAGGGGAGGTCGATCTTATTGATGACCGGGATGATGGTGAGGTTCTGGGCCATGGCCAGGTGAACGTTGGCGAGCGTCTGCGCCTCGATGCCCTGGGTCGCATCAACCACCAGGATCGCGCCCTCGCAGGCCTGGAGGGATCGGCTCACCTCGTAGGTGAAGTCGACGTGTCCGGGCGTGTCGATCAGGTTGAGAGCGTAGGTGTGCCCATCGGCGGCGTCGAAGTGGACGCGCACGGCCCGGGCCTTGATGGTGATGCCCTTCTCGCGCTCGAGCTCCATCGAGTCGAGCACCTGCGATTGCATGAGGCGCTTGTCGATGGTGTGCGTCACCTCGAGCAGCCGATCGGCAAGGGTCGATTTGCCGTGATCGATGTGCGCGACGATGCTGAAGTTGCGAATACGCTCCGGGGGAATCACTCGCCGCGGAGTCTAGCGGAGAGTGCCCGTCGGGGCTGACCGGCTAGGGTTCGTCCTCCGGCGGCGCTTCTTCGTCGCCGTCCTCTTCTTCGTCAGCGGGTGGAGCGGCCGTTGCGGGCCCGACCATCGTGATCCCGTTCACCGCGCGGTAATCGCTGAACCACGTGTTCTGGTGAAGGATCGACCCATCGGCCGCAGTGACGCTCCGCGTCACCGTCGACTGGAAGCCGTGGTGCGGATATTCGACGCGGCGCGACGTCCCCGGGGCCATCGACGCGTCAACCTGGGTCGTTTCGGTCGCCGAGCGGCGGTCGGTGATGACCGGGTCGCTCAGCGCAACGGTTCGACCACTCGGCACGCTCCAGATCTCAAACGTTACCCGCCCAGGCGTTCCGTATCCGCGGATGACGATCGGGTGCGCCGTGTCGTTCCGGAAGGTCATGTCGGTGACCCAGCCGTCGAAGATCGATACCGTCGCGTCAAGCCCGGTCGGATAGCGGTCGATGTAGTAGTAGTGCGCCGCGCGCTCGCCGATCTCCAGCCCCGCGCGCATCGCCGCGTTGAAGATCGTCGTCGATGTAGAGCAGATGCCGCCAGCCAGCGCCCCATTGGCGACGCTCCGGCCGTTGATGATGGCGCCACCGTACGTATAACCGCGTTCAACCGTGATCGGGCCCACGCCCTCCCAGAAGCTGAACCACTCGCCAGGTGCAAGGTTGTGCCCGTCGATGTCCTGCGCCGGGATGCTGATGTTGGCGCTGTAGCCGTTCCCATCGTTGGACACGTAGGTCGTGGTCCAGGAGGACAGCATCTGCATCTGCGGCAGCGCGGCCTCCGCTGCCTCGGTGGTGAGGGCCGGCTCGGCGACGTTGACGGCAAGCGCGAGCGACCCTGTCGCCGCGCCACCGCCGCGACCAGTGAGCGTGGTTAGCAGGACATCCGTCGAGGCTTCGACATCGAGCTCACGACCGGTCTGACCGGCGACCACCCCGCCCATGCCGCTACCGGCAACACTGATCCACGCGTTGATCGGATCGCGATCCACCGCCTCGATCAGCGCGGCGATCTCAGTGCCGGCCGACCCGGCATCGATGCGGACCGCGTAATCCTGATCAGCCACGGGACCGAAGCTGATCCACGTCGCGATCGTGTCGTCGCTGATTGTGAACACCTCGTCCTCGCCGGCATCCGGGATCGTCAGCTCGAGATCAGCGACCATGCCCGTGGCGGCTGCAGCGGCTGCCTGTGCCTCCTCGGTACTGACGATCGGCGCAAGGCTTGCCGCTTCGAGCTCGATCACGACATCGGCCGGATCAAGGGTGGCGACCGCCGCCCCAAGGGCCTGGACCACCGCGGCCGGCTCGAGGCCACGGCCGTCCTCGGCCGGTCGGACCTCGAACGCCATGCCGTCGCGGATCACCACGGCTTCCAGCGGTGAATGGCTGACGCGGCGGGCGACCTCCGTCGCGACCTGGTCGAGGGCAGCTGGATCGAAGGCGTGCACCAGCGGGATCAGCGCCGTGGGATGCACGAGCGAGCGCAGGCGGGCAATGCCGTCGGCGAGAGGATCGCCATTGCGGCCGACGGCGACGGCACCATCGAGCATGGCATCCAGCTCATACCGGCGGCCGATGGCGTCGTAGCTCACGACTTCCTGGCTGCGGTCCACCACGATCGTCGCCTGGCCCGCGCTGAGCGACGGAAGGCGCTCTTCGAGGCGCTGAATTGCTGCCGCACGGTCGAGCCCGCCGATGTCCACTCCGCCGATGCTGACGCCACGCATGACCGCGTCGCCGGTGGCGATGGCCATTGCGGCGGACGTGCCGGCGACTACGAGCAACCCGACGAGCAGCGTGGCAACGAAGCCGATGAGCATGGATCGACGGGACGGCGGCGTGGTCATCGGGCGGATGAGGCGACGGGGAAATGTGGCGGTCGTCATGGCTGGTCTTCGAAGAGACGCATGGCGGCGTACGATCGTTGCGCCCTCGGGCTGTCGGCGCGCGCCTCTTCGGGTTCTCCGTTCGGATTCGCCGGGCAGACTGGGCTGGTCCTGCCATCGGCGAATCGGTGCCGGGATTGTCGCTGCTTCCGTCGATCTTGTCGAGTGGCCCGGTCGTCCCACCGATGGTATAGTCTCGAATCCACATGCGCTGTTCGTAGGCGCCTGTTTTTTGTGCATTGAACCCCAAGCTGAGGACCCCACGTGGCAAGAACAGCCCGTACCTGGAAGGGCGCGCGCACGCCCTCCGCCCTCAAGCGCGTGCGCCAGTCGCTTCGTCGTCGCGCCGTGAATCGCCGAACCCAGAGCGAGGCGAAGACCCTCGTGCAGCAGGCCTCCGACATCGCCCTCGGCCGATCCGACGGAAACGGACCCGAGGCCGTCGCAGCCGCCATCAGCGCCCTGGACAAGGCCGCCGAGAAGGGCATCATTCATCCGAACAACGCCGCGCGCCGAAAGAGCCGCCTGATGACCAAGGTCAACGCGGCGCATCTGCTCGACGGCAGCGAAGTCACCGCTCCGACGGCGCCGAAGCGCAAGACGACCGCCAGCAAGACGGCGCAGCGCAAGAAGGTTGCGGTCGCGAAGGCATCCAAGGCAGCTGCCGGTAAGGCAACCGACCGACCGCGCACCGCGGCCGGCAAGGCCAAGGTCGCGGTCACGCGTGCCAGTCGCGAATCGGCCGCCGCGCGGCGGCGGGCCAAGAGCAGCGACGAGGGCGACAGCTCCGAGAGCTGACCCGGGTCGGCCGTGGACAGCCTTCCGGCCCAGCTATCTGCGGCGGCGAACGCTCCAGATGTGCTCAAGCGGCCAGCGACGCGCCCAGTCACGACCGATATCGGTCTGGTAGGTGCTCGTCGCCTCGGGCGCCGGCCGTAGTTCGACCAGGTCTTCGACGACGAAGCCGCTGCGCTCGAAGAGCCGTATCCACTCGCCATACGGCAGTTGGAATTCCGCATGGCCGGACTCGCTCACGTCGGCGCGATGCATGCCGAAGTAGTCATTGGTCAGGCGGTCCCGTGGTTCCTCGCTTCCGGACGGCCAGCAGACCTCTGCCAACGGCGTGTGCATGCTGAACGCGAGCTGACCTCCGTCGCGCAAGAGGCGCGCCGCCTCCGGCACCGTCGCGAACGGATCGGCGAAGACCATCGCCCCGTGGTCACAGAAGACGGTGTCGAAGCCGGCGTCGGGAAGCGGCACGCTCTCCGCGTTGGCATGCATCAGGGCCACCTCCACGCCGGCTGCCTCGATCGCCGCAGCGGCATGGTCCAGCTGGCGCTGGGACAGATCCAGGCCTATGGGACGCGCCCCCTGAAGGGCAAGTGCAATCGACCATTGAGCCGCCCCGCAACCGAGCTCCAGCACCCGGCGTCCTGCGACGTCTCCGAGGATACGCAAATCCGCCTCGGGAATCTGCCACACGCCCCAGCCAGCGCCGTGAACGGCCAGCTGCGGACCGTGGTCAGCCTGGTAGGTATCGGCATAGTCGTCCCAGAAGGCGCGGTTGAGCGCCTCGTCGTTCATCCGCGATGCACGGCGAAGGCGCGAACGCCGGCGTACTCCGCGGCGTCACCGAGCTCCTCCTCGATCCGCAGCAAACGGTTGTACTTCGCGATGCGCTCGGAACGACTGATGGAGCCGGTCTTGATCTGGCCGGTGTTGAGCGCCACCGCGAGGTCGGCGATAGTGGTGTCCTCCGTCTCGCCCGACCGGTGGCTGATGACGGCCGTCCACCCGGCGCGCTGCGCCATCTCGATGGCCTCGATCGTCTCGGTCAGAGTGCCGATCTGGTTCAGCTTAACCAGGATGCTGTTGGCGGAGCGCTCGCGAATGGCTCGCGCCAGGCGCTCGGTGTTCGTGACGAGGAGATCGTCACCAACGAGCTGGAGCCGATCACCCAGCCGCCTGGTGAGCTGCGCCCATCCTTCCCAATCGTCCTCGGCCAGGCCATCCTCGATGCTGATGATCGGGTAGCGATCGGCCCAATCGGCCCAGAAGTCGATGAGCTCAGGCCCGCTGAGGGTGCGGTCCTCACGCGCGAGGCTGTAGCGCCCTTCGCCGTACAGCTCGGTCGTCGCCGGGTCGAGCGCTATCGCGATCTGGTCCCCGGGCGCGTATCCGGCGCGCTCGATCGCGGTGACCACCGCGGCAATCGCATCTTCGTTGCTACCCAGGCTGGGCGCGTACCCGCCTTCGTCGCCGACCGTGGTCGCCAGTCCCTCGTCGTGGAGCAGCGAGCCGAGCTCGTGGAATGTTTCGGCCGCCCAGCGCAGGCCCTCTCGGAACGTCGGCGCCCCGAGCGGCACGATCATGAACTCCTGGAAGTCGGTCGAATTGATGGCGTGCTTGCCGCCGTTGAGAATGTTCACCAGTGGCACCGGCAGCGTGCGTGCCCCCGCGCCACCCAGATACCGATACAGCGGCAGCCCGACCGCCTCGGACGCCGCGTGGGCAACTGCCAGGCTCACGCCGAGCAACGCGTTGGCGCCGAGCTTCGACTTGTTCGGTGTCCCGTCGAGGGAGATGAGAAGGCGGTCCACGCTCACCTGGTCGAGGGCGTCGACGCCCATCAGCTCCGGTCGCAGCGACTCGTTGACATGGCGCACGGCGGTGAGAACGCCCTTGCCTGCATAGCGGGCCTTGTCGCCGTCCCGGAGCTCAACGGCCTCGTGGGCGCCGGTCGATGCACCGGAAGGCACCATGGCGGTGCCGACCGCGCCGCCATCGAGGAACACGTCGACCTCGACGGTCGGGTTGCCGCGCGAGTCGAGAACCTCGCGACCGATGACATCCTCGATGAGCGTGCTCACGCGTCCTCCTGCGCGAACGTGACGGTGGCGCCCGCCGGCAGGAGCGCCGCCACACCGGGGAGCGTCCGGCCCTCGATGAACTCCAGGGACGCACCGCCGCCGGTGCTGACGTGCGTCATCCGCTCGACGAGACCGAGCTGGTCGACCGCGGCGACCGAATCGCCGCCTCCGACGATGGTGACGACGCCCGCGGACGTCCGCTTCGCCAGGAAGCGCGCCATCCCGTTCGTGCCATCCGCCGACTGCGGCAGCTCGAAGACCCCCATCGGTCCATTCCAGAAGATCGTCTTCGCCTTGGCGAGGTATTCGGTGAACACCCTCAGCGTTGCCGGACCGATATCGACCACCATTTGATCCTTCGGGATCTCGTTGAGCGCCACGATCTTCGTCCTGGCGCGCCGGTGGATCTGCGGCGCGATCACCGCATCGGTGGGCAGCATCAACCGCACGCGCTTGCGACGCGCTTCGCCCATGATTCGCTCGGCGTTGTCGAGCTGGTCCTCCTCGATCAGGCTGGTGCCGAGCTCGTGGCCTCTGGCAGCGAGAAAGGTGTTGGCCATGCCGCCGCCGACGAGCACGGCCTGGCAGCGAGCGAGCAGCACCTCGAGCACCTCGAGCTTGCCCGATACCTTCGCGCCGCCGATGACCGCGTGAAATGGCCTCGCGGGCTTCTTCAGCAGCCTCGATAGCGCGTCAACCTCGCGCTCCATCAGCAGGCCTGCCACTGACGGAAGGTGGTGCGTGATGCCCTCGGTCGAGGCGTGCGCGCGGTGCGCGGCGCCGAACGCGTCGTTCACATAGAGGTCAGCTCCCGCCGCGAGCGCCTCGGCGAAGGCCGGTTCGTTTGCCTCCTCCGCCGCGTGGAAACGCAGGTTCTCCAACAGGATCAGGTCGCCCGCACGCAGCTTATCGACCGCGAGCTGCACGCCGGGACCGAGCGCGTCGCCCGTCATGCGCACCGGCCTTCCCAACAGCTGGCTGAGCCGATCCGCCACCGGCTTCAGGCGCAACGCGTCATTGACCTTGCCCTTGGGGCGACCAAGGTGGCTCGCGAGAACCACCACCGCGCCCCGCTCGAGCAGGTACGCGATCGTCGGCAGGCTGGCGCGAATGCGGGTGTCGTCGGTGATGCGCCCGTCATCCAGCGGAACGTTGAGATCCGCACGCAGGAAGACCCGTCGATCGCGGAGGTCAACGTCCAGATCGCGGAGCGTCGCGGCATCCATCGGCTGGCCTAGAGTCGCTCGGCCATGAAGGCGGCGAGGTCGGCAACGCGGCACGAGTAGCCCCACTCGTTGTCATACCAGGCGATGATCTTGAGCATCTTTTCGCCGGTCGCCATGGTCGAGGCCGCATCCACGATGCTCGATCGTGGGTCACCTTTGAAATCCATGCTCACCAGCGGCTCCTCGGTGTAGCCGAGCAACCCCTGCATCGGTCCGTCGGCGGCTGCGCGAAGTGCCTCATTCGCCGATTCGGCGCTGACCGGTCGCTCGGTGATGGCAACGAAGTCGATCACGCTCACCGTCGGTGTCGGCACCCGAAGCGAGAATCCGTCGAACTTGCCTTTGAGCTCGGGGATGACGAGCGCCAGAGCGCGGGCCGCGCCGGTCGACGTCGGGATGATGTTCTGACCCGCGCTCCGCGCACGACGCAGGTCGGTGTGGAACACGTCGAGCACGTTCTGGTCATTGGTGTAGCTGTGAATGGTGGTCATCAGGCCGCGTTCGATCCCGAAGGCGTCAAAGATGACCTTGGCCGGCAGCGCCAGCCCGTTGGTGGTGCAGCTCGCGTTGCTGACGATGTGATGCTGCGCGGAGTCGTATCGGTCTTCGTTCACGCCGAGGACGAGGGTGATGTCCTCGTTCTTGGCCGGAGCGCTGATGATGACCTTCTTCGCCCCAGCTTCGCGGTGCGCCTGCGCCTTGGTGGCATCGGTGAAGATGCCGGTCGACTCGACCACGATGTCGACACCGAGATCTCCCCACGGAAGGGCGGCTGGGTCCCGTTCGCTGAAGGCGCGGATCTCGTGGCCGTCAATCGTGATGGTGCCTTCGCCCGACGACACCTCGCCGTCGTACCGCCCGTAGGTCGAGTCGTACTTGAACAGGTGCGCGTTGGTGGCCGTGGGCGCGAGGTCGTTGATGGCCACCACCTCGAGGGCATCGGCATGCCGCTCGAGCATGGCCTTGAGAGACTGGCGACCGATACGGCCGAACCCATTGATTCCGATGCGAGTGCTCACGAGTGTGGTGCTCCTTGTTGCCTGATCGCCATGCGTGACGCCTGCGGCTCGCGCCGGTACGCCGGATCGTCGATACGTTCATTCACGATCGGCAACGAGCCGATCAACGAGACATCACCGCCCAGGCTGGCAGGCTCGATGCGCACCCGGTCGCGCAGGCTCGGCAGGGCCCGGCGGCGCAGTTCGTCGCGCACCACCTCGAACAGTCTCGGCGAATGCTCGGCGATTCCTCCTCCGATCACGATAACCTCCGGGTCCAGCAGGTTCGCCAGGGATGCGCACATGGCACCGATCGCCACCCACGCGCGTTCCAACAGGGCCGCGCAGGCATTGTCACCCAGTGCGGCCGCGCGGGCCACCAGCTCTGCGTCGACCTCGATGCCCGTGGTCGCCAACCTGGCCAGCCCTTCCGACCCCTTGGACTTCAGGAGTGCACGGCCATCCCGCGCAAGAGCGGTGCCAGAGGCAATTGCCTCCACGTGGCCGATGCCACCACAGCCGCAGATCGGACCATCAATCTCCACGCCGATGTGTCCGACCTCGCCGGCACCGCCGTGATCGCCGACGAGCAGGCGTCCATCATTGATCACGCCACCACCGATGCCGGTCGAGACCGTGATGTACACCGCGTTACGCGTCCCTCGAGCGGCGCCGTATCGCCATTCCGCGGTGACGGCGACGTTCGCATCGCGCTCGAGAATCGTCGGCATCTCGAGGGCGGCCGCCACCTCGTCGGCCAATGGGACGTTGCGCCAGTCAAGCAGGTTGGGAGGATCGAGGACGATGCCGCGCCACGGATCAAGCGGGCCCGGGGCGGCGATCCCTATCGCAATGGGAGCCGGCAGTCCCTGGCGGACCGCGTCGTCCCGCACTGCGGCAGTGATGTCGACGATCCGGCCGATCACGACATCCACCCCCGCCTCGTCGCGTGATTCGGTCGCACGCCGGCAGTGAACGACAAGGTCAGGCGTGACGAGCGCCGCGCGAATCTGTGTCCCGCCAAGGTCGACGGCGAGGACGGGCCGTTCGGCTGGATGCTGCACGACGATGAATTCTAGCCACTGCCGATCAGCAGCATCCCCGGCTTCCGCCCTGCACACAGAAAGAGGCGCGCCGATCGCCGGCGCGCCTCTAGCGTGATCGCGGGGCGTCAGCCGCCGATCTTGAACATCTTGGTGCCGCACACCGGGCACACGCCCTGGGTGGCCGGCTTGCCATTCTTCATGGTGATCTTGGTGGCGTCATTCATTTCGCGCTTCGCCTTGCATTTGACGCAATAGGCCTCGGTCGCCATTGGTGGTCATGCCTCCCTAGTGGCCGGCATCGCGCCGGACAATGGTTGTGAACTACCCGCCGACCGATCGATCAATGCTCCGCGGCGGGCAAGCGTGTCTCCGCCATCGGTGTCGACCTGCCAGAGCAGGTGGATGCCGGCCAGTCCGGCATCAATGCAGCGTGCTTCCGCGGCCTCCTTTGCCGCGCCTTCGAGGAACGTGCCATCCGTCCTCTGCGCGAATGCCGCGCAGATGGTGCCGGACCGCAGTCCCGCAAGATGAGCCAGCACGAAGAGTGCCGACGACTCCATTTCGAGGTTCGCCACCCGTTGGCGACGAAGCTCGTCTGCGAGTTCAGGATAGCGAACCGGGAGCGTGCGCATCTGCCGTCCCTGCGGAGCGTAAAAGCCGCTCGCCGTCGCAGTGATGCCCACGTGATGTTTGACGCCCTGATCGCGACATGCCGATTCGAGCGCCCAGACCACATCGCGATGCGCGATGGCCGGGAATCCAGGGTGGACGTAGAAGTCGGTCGTATTCTCCAGCCGGACGGCTCCGGTGGACACGATCAGGTCGCCGAGGGCGATCTCCGGCAGCAGTGCGCCTGACGAGCCGACGCGAACCAGGGTGGCGGAATCGGTGATCTCCATGACCTCGGCCATCACGATCTCCACGTTGTCCGTACCCATTCCGGTCGACATGCAGCTGATCCGCATGCCCCGGTAGGAGCCGGTCGCCGTCGTGATCTCCCGATTGCTCCGCTCCATCTCGACCGCATCCCAACGAGACGCGACCTTCGCGACCCGGCCGGGATCACCAACGAGCAGGATGTACTCGGCCAGTTCGCCGCGCTCCAGGGCGATGTGATACTGGCGGTCCCCGGTGCGGGGTGCGTCAGCCTGCGTCAACGCGGTCACTCTCAGCGGCGCCTCCTACGGTCTCGTGCTCGATCACTCGAGCGTGCGGGAGTATACGCCGCACGCTCACGGCGAACCGCGCTCGTGCGGCACCCGCACAAGCGACAGGGTCGGTGGCCGGCGCGCATCGCCGTCCGGCGGCTCGTGCGAAACGGGGGTCCCAGCTGCCGGCTCCGGATCGATGCCCTCACCGTGGAAACGCCGATACACAACCGCCCCGACCGCGATGACCAACGATCCCAGCCCGAGAAGGCCCGCCGCGAGAAGTCGGCCGGGGTCGGACGAATGGGTCAAGGGTTCGAACCGTGGATCCCTCGTTGCAGGCGTACGAGCCGTGACCGGCGCGGACATTGCTCGAGAAAGAATCGGAGCCGCCGCCACGCCTCCGCACGGGACCATGAGGCGAACCGGCTCGCCGAGTGCCACGCCGGTGATGGCGACCGATCCATCCGGCCAGGCGTGTTCATCGTCACACCGCCGCTCGATCGTCACGCGGCGTCCGGGAAGAATGATCTCGCGTTCGGACGATCCATTGCCGCTCAGGCGGCCAACGATGCTGACCCACTTCGCCGAAGCGCTGGCCGCGGAAAGCGAGGTCGCCGGGGGCGCGGGCGGAAGGCCGTGGATCGTGAGGTCATCAGGTCCGGCTCCGAGAGCGACAACGGGGATGGACGTTCCCGCCAGCGACCCCACAGCCCGCAATCCGCCGAGCTCCAGCGCCAGCGGTGGACGGCGTGCTCCGAGGACGGCCGATAGCCGACCTGTGGTCTCATCGGCGATGGCCACGAGCCTCTCGCCGTCCCACAGCACACCAGCGATCCCGAGCTCGGGCCAGGCCGCAACAACGAGCGTCGCGCCGATGCGAAGACCCGTCAGATCATCCCTGCCCACGGCACCGAGCGCCTCCGTTGGTCCGCTGCCCAATCCCTCACCGCTGCCACTGGCGGTCGAGCCCTGGTCCGGTGCCGCGGATGCAGGGGCCGGATCGGTCGCCTCGGCGAGCATGCGCAGGTCGGACGCATCGCGAGGCCAGACGCGGTAGCCGCGCGTCGGAAGCGCTCCGGTCGTCTCCTGGCCCAGCACGCCACGCACTTCGATCCATGCCCCGGCCGTGAGAAGTTCATGCTCGACGGCCAGGGACGCGCCGAACGAGACGCGCAGCGGCCCCGACCCGTCGTCAATCTCGAACGAGACGGTCCCGCTTGATGCGCGCCGTGCCGACGTCACGAGCGCGCCGCGCGCGCTGACGAGCTGTGCCTCATCGCCTTCGGCAACTTCGCCGGTCCGCACCGTGCGGACGTCTGGCTCCACAGCCGTTCCGAGCGCACGTGCGGGAGTCGTGACCCGCAACGTCTCCATGCCGGACTTCGTGGAACGAACGCCATCTACCTCGATCAGCGAGCCGCGCGGAAGCGAACCGACCTCGTCACCGACACGCAGCATGATGGCTCCCGTGCCATCCTGGATCACGGCACTCACTGGATCGACGATCCCGGGAGGCAGCGTGACCACGCCGCGCACCCGCACGCGAGCATTCTTCGGGGCCATCCTCGCATCAGCGATGGATGTGATGCCAGCCGGGTCCTCACTGGCATCCGGGCTGGCGGTCGGCGCTACGCTGCCCGATGCGCTGGGTGAAGAATTCGGCGGACCGACCGAGATCACGTCACTGGCGTCGCGCGGCTGAACCCGATATCCGACGCTGCCCGACCCAGTCGAGTCTCGCTGGCCGACCACACCGACCAGGTCAACGCGCGCTTCTCGCAGCCAGCGGCTGGTGTCGATCTCGCTCAGACTGACCACGATGACACGGGTCGACCCGCTGCCATCATCAACATCGAAGGCCAGGCCGGCCGTCAACTCCGTCGGAGACCCGGTGATGACGCCATAGATTCTGGCCAGCCCGCCTTCGACGCTCTCGTCGACCGTGCCGGTTGCGCGCGCCGTCGGCGACGGATCGCTTCCCTCACCGATCACGGCCACGTCGGCTCCCGTCACGCGGATGGTGCGTTGCGAGAAGCGATCGTCAAGCGTGCCGGTCACGCGGAGCAGGGCGCCTCGCCCGAAGGCTCCATCCGTCACCAGGACGGCCACGCCCCCAGTGCTGTCGGCGACGTACCCGCCACCGTCGTTGAACGAAGACCCGGTCAGCGCGGTGCCTTCGATCGTGACCTGGGTGCCGTTCGGCAGTGCTCGGGCCGTTGCCACTGACACCACCTCGAAGCCCGGGCTCGCCGATGGCGCAGGGGAAGGAGCCAACGACGTCGTCGGGGACGGGTCGGAACTCGACGTCCAAGTCGGAGTCGGAGTCGGAGTCGGAGTCGGCTGGTCAGGATCCGGCGTTGCTTGCGATGTGCTGTTTTGGGGGTCGGGCACCGACCGAACGACGAAGTCCGCCAGGTTGTTGTCGGTATCCTGGGTCGATCCGGCTGCGCCGCCCGGCAATCGCTCAATGCTTGACCCCGCGGGTGCCACGGGAGCTGGCGTTGCCTCGAGCCAGGTGCTTACCGCCGTACCCCAGCCGACGGCATCGATCGCGGTCGTGGCGCCTTGAATGCGGAGTGCGACGCTGCCACCGGTTGCCGCCAATCCGCTGCCATACAGCGCATCGGCGATCGAAGCGTAGGCTCCAAGCTCGTTCGCGACCATCACGTGATGGCCGGCCGGCACCGACGGCGCACCCAAGTCCCAGGCGGCACGACGGGTGATGGTTGCACCGCTGGCGCTCACGTAGACGAGTTCAAGGCCCTCGAGCGGCAGCGCCAGCGGCCCGGGATTGTAGAGCTCGACAAACTCGTCGCTGGCGCTCGCGCCACCGGTCACCACTTCGCTGATCAGCAGGTGACCGGCGCCCTCGTGATCGGCACGCACCACGCCCAACGGCACGAGCATGGCAGGCACAAGGGCGGCGAAGAGGATGAGAACGAGCGGTCGAGACGCGGTTGATTTGGACACAGCACACCTCGCGATGGAGGCGCGCACGGCTTTGCAAGCATGCCTGAGCGCCACTTACCGGTCCATTACCGTCTGCTTACCGGCCGCTCACAGTACAATCGGCGGCCATGCCAAACCAACCGACCGATGATCGCGCCGCGTCGCGCGCCGAAGCCCGCCGCCGTGCGCGGCTCGCCGCCCGCGGCGAACTTCCCGAGCCGATGGAGACCCAGCCCGAGACCGACTCCACGGCCCAGGGCCGGGGCAGCTTTCTCCAGCGCATCTTTCCGCCGGCCCCGCCGCTACCCAATCGTCCGGACCCCTTGGCCGGGTTCGACCAAGCTGGTCCGATGCGTCCGGTCCGCGAGCGCCTGTACCTGCTGCGGAGCAATCTCGCCGCCTGGCTGATCGCCGGCTTGGTCGCCTTCATTGGGTTCTTCGCGTCCTTCTTCTATGCCTCCGGCTTCGGGGGCCTGCTCGGCACGTTCGTCCTGTTCGGGGGTCTCATCGCAGCGGGCTGGTTCGGCTGGCAGCGACCGACCCTGTTCGGTACCGCGGCTGCCCTCGTCAGCTACGCGCTGGCGGCGGGGCTCATCTTGTTGACATTCGCGCAGCAAGGGGCGGGACCGCAGGCGTTCGGCGGGCCGGCCGAGGTCGGCGGTGAGCTTGTGCTCCAGGCTGCGTACCAGGCTGGGCTCGGCTTCATCGGCGGGTGGTACGGCGGGTACCTGCGCCGGCGTCAGACCCAGATCGGCGCGGAGACGCGTCGCCTTCGCAAGACGCGGTGATTCCGGCACGCATCTTGCGGTCTACAAATCCACGTAGACACCGAGAGCATCTCGGTCATGAATTGAACGATACGACGAGGCCCGTCGCCGACGGAAGCTCGGGCCAGACGCGACATTTTGCGGCTTCGTCCCGTTCATCGTGATCACGCTCCAGGCGTCTTCCAGGGCCGTCGAGGCTTCAGGACCCTCCGTACTGAAGTCTCGGCGGCCCCCTTGTGTGCCGCAGTGTGTTCCGCAGTTCGTGCCGCAGTCAGCCCCGATGCGCGGCAGCTGCCTCGTCCGCGAGCGCGATGGCACGCTCGAGATCACCGGCCAGGCCCAGCACCTCGCCGGTTGACCGCATCTCCGGGCCCAACTCCGGACTGACACCGGGCAGTCGCCACAGCGATCCGATAGGCGCTTTCACCGCGACGAGCGGGCCATCCCGCGCCAGACCAGGGTCCATTCCAACGTCGACCAGCGACGCGCCCAGCGCGCAGCGCACCGCCGCCGCCACCACGTCGCGACCGGTGGCCTTGGCGACGATTGGGACGGTGCGGCTGGCACGTGGATTCGCCTCGATCACCACCACCCGCTCGCCGTCGACGATCATCTGGACGTTGAGGATGCCGCGGACCCCGAGCGCCAGTGCGATGCGTCCAGCAGCCTCGGCCGCGCGCTCCTGCACGGCGCGCGAGAGTGACTGCGGCGGCAGGACGGCCCGGCTGTCGCCGGAGTGGATGCCCGGGGCGTCGAGCTGCTCGAGGATGCCCGGCACGCTCCACGCCGTC
>JBBSLF010000014.1:0-23812 GCA_038255505.1 Candidatus Limnocylindria bacterium | reverse complement strand
CCCCCGGGAGACTTCTTGTCAGGTGGCACTGGTGGTGCCGCACCAACATCGGGCAAGAGTGAACGGGGCCGAATCGGCCGGGGTGAGCCTGATCTCTGCGCAAATGAGACCGTGGCGGTGTCGTTTTATGGAACCAGCGTGTCGAGTCCTCCTTACGGCACTGCTGGTGCCATCTGACAAGAAGTCGCCCGCCGGATGACCCGCGCCCGCGGCCTACGACTCTTCGGAAGGCGGGCCCTTCCCACCGCCAGCGCCAGACCCGGGAAGATCCACGTCGAGGGAGTTGACGAACTCGCGGAAGACCGCGAGGCGCTCCTCCTCCTCTGGTGATCCTTCTTCGGACGAATCGGGTTCGACCCCAGCCTCGTCGAGCACCCGTTCGTCAACGTAGACGGGAGAGCCCGTGCGAACCGCGACGGCGATCGCGTCGGAGGTACGGGAGTCGATCTCGGTCTCATCGCCAGACGCGGTCTCGACGTAGAGCATCGCGTGGTACGTGCCGCCGGTGACATGGGTGACGACGACTCGGCTCACGCTCGAGCCGAGCGCACCAATCGTGCTCACCAGCAGGTCGTGCGTCAGCGGCCGCTCGGCACTCAGGCCCTGGAGTCGCATGGCGATGGCGTTGGCCTCGGATGGGCCGATCCAGATGGGCAGGTATCGGTCCCGCTCCGACTCCTTGAGGATCACCACGTGCTGGCTCGACAGCATGTGCACACGCACGCTCTCGACCACCATCTCGATGAGCCTGACCCGCCCGAAGGCGCCTTCCGCCATGGAACGATTCTAGCGAAGGCTAGTCGAGCACGAGCCGAAGGACCCCGCGCTCGGTCAGCAGGTAGGCGACTGGTGGGCCATCCACCACCGATGTGACCGAAAGCGCGCGGACGTCGTCGAGGTCACCGGCGGCGTCGCCGTCGGGAGGCGCCATCCACTGGCGCACGAAGGCGCCATCGGCCCGCTGAAACGCGATGAGTCGTTGGTGCGCGCCGTCGTACACGTACAGGAGCTCTCGATCGCCCACCGTGGCGCCGTCCAGCAGGCGGTAATCGAGATCGGGCCGCACGGCGCCGTCGGGCGGGTTGTCAAGCGAGTAATCCGCCTGGTCCCGAGGCGAGCCGAAGTCCACGCGCGTCACGGTGTCGGTGTGCAGCAGCCAGGCGTTGACGTCAACCCGCAGGTCGCGAGCGTTACGCGGATCGAGGTCGGGTGCATCGGTCAGGAACGGCTGCGGGGGGTCGGGATAGTCGACGGGGATGATGGCCGGAGGGCTCCAGCGGTCGATCTCGCCGGTGTCGGCGTCGACCAGGTAGAGGTTGAAGATCTCGAGCGGAGGCCGGTGCTGAAGCGCGCCGATCAACGTCGTGTCGGCACTGAGCTCCTCGATGCCGTTGAGCACCATGCGGCGCGGGATGCGCTCGACGAGGTCCACGCGCCAGGCCGTCCGCTGCCGGTCGATGACCACCACGTCGGTGGCGGCCGTTGCGATCAGCCACGGATCTCCGGGAATCTCGCCGGACTCCAGGGCCTGACCGGCGCGGTAGATGATGACGGAGCTGCCGTCATCCGGATCCACGCGCAGGAGACGCCCCCGACCGGTTTCGATGATCCACAGTGATCCATCACTGGCGGCGACCATGTCGGCCGCCTCGACGTCCTCGTAGGTCGCGGCAAGGTCGGCCACGACGTCTGGGGCGTCAACGCGCGTGACGCGGTACAACGCGTCCAGCCCCTCGTCGATCCGCTGCTGGAGCCCGGCCAGCTGGGGCTCGGCCACGCCGGCGGCGACAGCGCGCTCGGTGGCGGCAAGTGCATCGGCCAGCAGCTCGGTCGCCCGTTCGGGATCACGATCAACGAGGTCGGCTCCATCCACGCGCTCGTCCACGCTGCGGAGCAGCCCCGTGGCCTCGGTGATGGCCTCGCGGGCGATCGTTGCGCGCGGGATCGCCTCGGTCGGGCGTGCCGATGGCAACGCTGCGACCGTGACACCGACCGCCATCAGCGCCGCGACGGCAGCCATGCCCACCAGGC
The DNA here is from genome assembly GCA_038255505.1 of Candidatus Limnocylindria bacterium. Classification (GTDB taxonomy): domain Bacteria; phylum Chloroflexota; class Limnocylindria; order QHBO01; family QHBO01; genus JACDBZ01. The sequence goes on along the minus strand of JBBSLF010000014.1, from coordinate 21,781 downwards.
CGGCGCGTCGCCGCCGTCCCTGCTCGCGCTCAGCAGTTCGTGGAATGGTTTTCGGGTACTCGGGCCGGCGTCGCGGAACGAAGGCCAGGACCCACGACAGGACGGTGAGGATCGCCCGTCCGAACGCCCCCTTGGCGCCCTCGGCCGCGTCGCCCGCCCGATGCAGTCCGCGGCCGATCGCATCGGCCAGGGGGACCGGGCTCTGGTCCGGCAGTCCGGCAAATGGCTCCGCCGGCCGAACCGGATCGAGCTGGTGGGTCGTGGCGGTGGCGGTGACCTCGATGATCTCGATGGCCAGCAGCCCGTCGGAGCCGGACCCTCCTCGAATCGTGAACACCTGCTGGATGTGCTCGACGGCCTGGCCCGGCCGCATCGTGGCCAGCGCACGTTTCAGCTCCTCGACGCCCACCGCGTGCGCGAGATTGCGGCTGATCAGCGCAATGCGATCCTCGACGGCCAGCGCGCCCTGCCAGACGTACGGATCGACCTCGAGCGCTTCTCCCAGCGTGGCGGCGACGCGCCGACGCCGAATGCGCGGATCCTCCTCGGGCACGGCCGGCGGGGGAGGAACCTCGTACATCTTCCCGGCGCGCACGATGACCGCGCTTGCCGGACCGAGCTTGGCGACGTGTGCCTCTCGCCCTCGAACGACGACGGCCACGATGCTCACTCCGCAGCGACGTGGGATGGCCAGCCGGCGGCGCTGATGGTAGAGGCGGCGATTTGCGCTGCGCAACGCCTTCGACAGAGAAACGAGCACTCCGGCCGACAGGTCGTAGTAGTAGTCGTGCTCGAGCGCATCGAGGGCATCGCGCGTGGCCCGTGCCAGCCGTGGATTCCCTTCCGTCAGCTGGGCAAGCAGGAAGAGGCTGCCCTTGGTCCGTGCTCGTGCCCCAACCGAGGGTTCGTGGAATCTGACCACGTCGAATGCGCCGGCTGGCCGGTCCTCCGTGGTCGGCATTCCGATTCTCGTCGCGACGCGGTTGCTCATGGCTGCCGGGGTTCTCTGCCTGGCGGGTCGGAAGTACGACCGATTATAGGGAGCGCTCGGTCGCGACTCGACCCACCGATACGGCCAATTCACGAACGACGATGGTCGCCCCCGGACGTCCCTTCATGCGTTCGTTGAGCGTCCACGTCAGCGCCTCGCGGCGCAGGTTGAGTTCCTGCGCCAGCATCGAATCCGATGCTTCCACATGCGCCGTGCTGCCGGTGACGCGCATGACGCGGCTCGACAGCGGTCCGCGCTGGAGCCGCGCCTCGGTGACGACTTCCGCCCACGCGAGGCGAACCTGCGCCAGTGCCAGCTGTTCGGCCGCGCCCGGGCCCATGCACGCCACCAGGGCGCGCTGCACGGCCGCTCCGGCCTCTTCGCGTCCGCTCACGGCTCCCGCTCCAATCGTCCGTCAGTGATGCGCCAGATCGCTGCCCCTCGCCTCCGGGCCCCATTCAGCGTGGCGGGGTCAGCGGTCGTGACGATCACCTGGCCGCGGTCCGCGAGCAGGTCCGACAGGCGATCGGCACGATCGGGATCGAGCTCGCTGAAGACGTCGTCGAGCAGGACGATCGGGCGCGGGCCATCGGCTCCGAGCAGGTCGGTCTCGGCCAGCTTCATGGCCAGGATGATCGTGCGCTGCTGGCCGCGGCTGGCGTGGGTCGCCACGTCGCGATCTCCCAGCTCGGCACGCAGATCGTCACGCTGGGGTCCGACCAGGCTGACCCCGTTCCATGCCTCGCGCTGCCGAACGCCGGCAATCCGCATCCGGTATGCCATGGCGAGATCCTCGACACCCGGCATCCGGACAGTCGGGTCCGCCCTCCCCGGCCAGGCTTCCTTGAGGCCATCCACGTAGGCGAGATGGACCGATGCGCCGCGCTCACCCGGCTCGGCGACCGCGTCGTGCAGAGCACCGATGCGCTCGCCGAGCTCGCGAAGCACCTCGAGGCGGGCGCGCATGATGCGCGAGCCAACCAGCGCCAACTGCTCGTCCCAGAACCCGAGCGCGTCGAGCGACGCTTCCTCGGCCCGAATGGCGCGCAGAAGTGCGTTGCGCTGGGCAAGGATGCGCGCCACCTCCACCAGGTCGCGAGCCGCGCTCCGGTCGCGCTGGGCCAGGATTGCATCAAGGAACCGACGGCGATCCGACGGCGATCCCACCAGCAGCAGCATTTCCTCCGGGCGAAACAGGACGGCACGTGCCGTCTCCGCCAGAGACGCCGTTCGGCGCGGCACGCCGTTGACCTGGAGCCGCTTGCGGATTCCCGGCGGCGGCTCGGGACCGGGCAGGACGAGCTCGATGGTCGTCCCTCCGGCGGCCGTCCCGCTCGCCAGCTCCAGCGTGATGCGCGCGAACGGGGCGCCGTGGCGGACCAGGTCACCATCAACCGCGGCGCGATGCGAACGACCGGTAATGGTGGCGTGGATGGCCTCGAGCAGGTTGGTCTTGCCGGTGCCGTTCGGTGCGGCGATGACCGTGAGTCCAAGGTCGGGGGTGATCTGGGCGTCGTGGTAGCTGCGAAAGTCCTCGAGAATCAGCCGCGTCAGCTCCATGGAGGCACGAGAGGCAGCGCGCGGGACGACGTCCAGAGCAGTAGAGCCCGGCGCAGTAGAGCCCAGCGCCATGGCCTCGCCTACGACGCAGTCCGCACCGGCATGATGACGTGGACGTAGTCGTCCTTGCCGATGCCGCGGATGACGCCCGGCGCGAGCGGGCCGGAGAGCTCCAGCACGGCCTCGTCGGACCCAAGGTTGCTGAGCACATCGATGAGGTACCGCGCGTTGAAGGCGATCGATGTCGGGGATCCCTCGATCGTGGCGTCGACGGTATCCGCGTTGTCCCCGATGTCCGCGGCATGCGCCGTGATCGCGACACCGGATGCATTGGCATCATCACCGCCAAGCTCGATCTTCACGATGTTCGCGCTGTCACGGGCGAAGATGCTCGCACGTCGAGTTCCGGACAGGAAGGCTTCGCGGTCGATGACCGCCCGTGAGCTGTGCGAGGTCGGGATGACCGGCTCGTAGTTGGGGAACTGGCCTTCGATCAGCCGGCTGACGAGGTCGATTCCCTCGATGTGAAACAGGACCTGGCTCTTGTTCGGCGTGACGGTGATCTCGATCGGCGCCTCGGCATCGGGCAGGACGCGCATGAGCTCGGCATACGAACGACCCGGGACCACGATGGTCACCTCAGGTGTCACCGGCCGGTCAAGCGTGAGGGTTCGCACGGCGATCCGATAGTTGTCGGCCGCAGCCAGCGTCATCTGGTCACCGTTCAGCTTGGTCAGCACCCCGGTCAGAATGGGACGGCTTTCGTCGCTCGCCGTGGCGAATACAACCTCTCCCAGGGCCTCCCGCAGCAGGCGGGCGTCAACGCTCGTTGCAGGTGTTTCACCGATGGCGGCCACGACGGGGAATTCATCGGCCTCGATACCCTTGATGCTCGAACGATTGTTCCCGCACGTCAGCTTCAGCGTGCGGTCCTTTGGTGACAGGACGAGGTCGATGCGCTGGTTCGGGAGTGATGCCACAAGGTCGGTCAGGAGTTTGGCGGGCACCGTGATCTCGCCTTCCTCGCTGACCTTGCCGGGCACCCAGCAGTTGATGCCGATCTCGAGATTGGTGGCTGTCAGCTTGATCCCAGAGCTCTCAGTCTTGAGCAGCACATTCGCCAGCACCGGGAGCGTAGCGCGACTGCTCACCGCGCGACTCACGGTCTGAAGTCCGCGAGCAAGGTTCTCCTGCATCACTGAGATGTTCATGCCGACCTCTTCACTGGGATATCCACGCTGAGTGCATTGTCTTTATCGGTCTTTCGTAAGGATACCTATCAGCCGTCGCTCGTCGTAGGCGTGTGGACGGTGTGGATGACCACCAACTTCCTGGTCCTGAGCTGAGCGTGGCGCGCCACTGTGGGTAAGCAAATCTTCGCGGTGGACGAAGGGCCCCGGGCTGGGCATGTACGGCGGATGACGGGGCGGTTGATGTGGATGGAGAGTAACGATGGACCGATGAGGATGTGACGTTTGTCCACATTGCCCGGGAGATATCCACCGGAACGGAGCACTTATCCACGTTAAATGGCGTTTCGCGTGGCTGAATCGCCTCTCGGTCGCCTGGTCGACGAGCAAGCGCTCACTCGGAGTAGATCATCTCCCGTACGGCGCTGATCTCGCGCCGCATCTCGTCGTTGACCTGGAGCTCACGGTTGATCTTGCCGCACGCGTGGAGCACCGTCGAATGATCACGACCGCCGAGTTCGGCGCCGATGCGCAGCAGACTGATGTCGGTTTCCTCCCGGATCAGGAACATCGCGATCTGTCGCGGCACCACGATGGCCCGGTCCCGCTTGGACGAGCGCAACTGGTCGAGGTTGACGCCGTAGTAGTCGGCCACCGCGCGCACGATGCGCTGCGGCGTGATTGACTTCTTGCGCGGGTTGTACATGACGTTGGACAGGACCGCGGAGGCCAGTTCGATGTTGACGGGCATCCCGCTCATGCTCGCGTACGCCACAACCCGATTGAGTGCGCCCTCGAGCTCCCGCACGTTGCTCACGACCTTGCGCGCGATGAAGTCGATCACCTCCGAGGGGATCAGGTGCAGCTGATCTTCCGCCTTGCTGCGCAGGATGGCGATACGGGTCTCGAGGTCCGGCGGGGTGAGATCGGCGATGAGGCCCCACTCGAACCGGCTGCGCAGGCGCTCCTCCAGCGTCGTGATTGCCTTCGGCGGACGGTCCGATGACAGGACGACCTGCTTGCCCGCCTCGTGGATGGTGTTGAAGGTGTGGAAGAACTCTTCCTGGGTGCGTTCGCGGTCGGCGATGAACTGGATATCGTCGATGAGCAGCACATCGATCCGCCGATATCGGTTGCGGAAGTCCTCCATCTTCTGCTCGCGGATCGAGTTGATGAAGTCGTTCGTGAACTTCTCGCTCGTTGCGTACAGGATCCGCTTGCGCGGGAACTTGGCGGCCACCGCGTTGCCGATGGCATGCATGAGGTGCGTTTTGCCGAGGCCCACGCCGCCGTACAGGAAGAGCGGGTTGTACGCGTGACCCGGTCGCTCGGCGACGCTGAGCGCCGCCGCGTGCGCCAGGCGGTTGGCGGATCCGACGATGAAGTTGCTGAATGTGTAGCGGACGTTGAGGTTGAGCGTGTTACCGCCGGCGGACAGGGGCGGCATGCTGACCTGCGCCTCTTCATCGACCTGCTGCGGAATCGGTCCGGAGGCGTCGGCGACCACGAACTCGACCTGGACCGATCCACCCACCACGCGCGCCAGGGTCTGGCTGATGAGCGGGCGGTATCGGTTGTCGAGCCAATCGCGAGCGAAGCCGTTCGGTGCGGAGATGCGATAGCGGTTGTCATCGACCTCGACGAGTTGCGTGTCCTTCAGCCAGGTCTCGAAGTTCGCCGGCGAGAGAGACACCTGGAGCTCGCCGAGGGCGGCGCGCCATACCTGCTTCGCATCCATCAATCGAGGTTCTCCGAACCGGTCCGCGGGGGCTGCCAAAGGGCTTGAAGAGTCCGCCCTCCGGTGCCAGATCGGACGTCAGATCGGGCGGTCCGGGCCGGGGGTCGCGCCACTATAGCAGCGGCCGAATCGGCGGGGCAATGGATCATCACCAGCGCCTTGAGAGTGGCGCTTGAGCTGCCGCTCTCAGCCGGATGCCACGGTTCAGCGGCCCCTCGCTTGCACTGGCGAAGCTCTGATCGTGCGACGCATCGCTTATCTTGCGCTCAGCGCACAGATTTGACCGATCAGCCCGCCATATGGCTTCCTCGCCCACCGCTTCTTGCACCTGTTGCACAGGATGGTGGATGGACGGTGTGGCCGAGACATCCAGAGCCCACTCCGGTGCGCTGAGCGCAGATTCTGACGGTTGAAGGCGGGCCTCTCCGCAGATTCGTGCGCTGAGCGCAAGACCGGCTCTCCCAAACGCTGATCGAGAGTTTGACCGTCGCGGCGTGTGGGCTTAGAATCGCGACCGGAGCGAAACGGGCCAATCGATCGTGCGCGCAGGCTGGCGGGACGCCAGCCATTCGTTTGTTGATCGCCCTGAACGCATCACGATCGAACAACGAGGAAACGGCACAAACCCATGTCGAAGAGGACGTATCAGCCCAAGAAGCGCGCGCGCAAGCGCGAACATGGCTTCATGGCCCGCATGGCCACGAAGGGCGGCCGCCGCGTGCTCGCTCGACGCCGGGCCAAGGGGCGCAAGCGGCTCTCCGTCTGATCGCCGAACGGACCCCGATGATGCCCGCGCTGCCGATGCTTCGGCGCCGGGCCGACTTCGCGGCCATCGGCCGTCGCGGAACCGCGCGTGCGACACCCCTGCTGGTCCTCAAATGGCTGAGGACGGGTGGGGCTGAGACGCGCGTCGGGCTGTCAACGCCGCGCGCACTCGGAGGGGCCGTTCGACGCAACGGAGTGCGACGTCGCCTGCGAGTGCTGATCCGCGAACGGATCGGAGATATCGGTCCTGGCTGGGACCTGCTCCTGATCACGCGACCGGCGGCAGCGGATGCGAGCCAGGCCGAGTTGGGAGCCGCGATCGACGCGCTCCTGCGGAGATCGGACATCGGCAGATGAAGAACATCGGGAAGCAGATCGGACTGGGACTCATCATCGCGTACCAGAAGTTGACGGCCTGGATGCCGGCAAGCTGCCGCTACTCGCCAACCTGCTCCGCCTACACATACCAGGCGATCGAGCGTCACGGGCTGTTGCGCGGTTCGTGGATGGGCGCGAAGCGCATCGGTCGCTGCAATCCGTTTCACCCGGGCGGCTATGACCCGGTCAGCTAGAAGAGAAGCGACAACGTGACCCCGATCATCGGCGCCGGCTTTTTGGGAATCGAGCACTTCACGCCCCCCTGGGACATCTTCTTTCTGCCGCTGTTCAACCTCCTCATCTTCCTGTACGAGATCCCGTTCTTCGACTTCGCGCTGGCGATCATCGTGTTCACGATCGTCATCCGCACCATCCTCGCCCCGCTGTTCATCAAGCAGATCCGCTCGCAGAAGGAGATGCAGCGGATGCAGCCGCTCATCCGCGAGGTGCAGCGCAAGCACAAGGGGAATCGCCAGAAGGTCTCCGAGGAGACGATGGCGCTGTACAAGGAGCACGGCGTCAACCCGGCGGCTGGCTGTCTGCCGGTGATCATCCAGCTGCCGATCCTGTTCGCCCTGTACCAGGCCCTCATTCGCGCCTCCGGAATCATCCAGGGCTTCAATCCGGACAGCGGAAACCAGGCCGCATTCGACGTGCTCCAGTCCCAGGGGCTCGTCAGCGCGGTCGCCGGCCGAACCGACTGGTACACGATCTCGGTCGACGGGCCGTGCAACCTGCCGGAATTCAATCAGTTGTCGCAGTTTCTTCCGCTCAACTGCCAGCTCATCGATCCGATTCAGCTGACCGAGCCGGTCAACACCACCATCGGGTGGCTGCTGGGCCTCGACCTGGCCCAGATCGACACCGTCTTCGCGCTCCCGTTGTTCAACGGCTTCGCGCTCTCCGCCCTTGCCGTCATCGCCGCGATCCTCCAGTTCGTGCAGGTCAAGATGACGAGCCCGCGCCCCAACGCCGAGGATCCGACGTCCTCGATGACGAGCACGATGACGTACACGTTCCCCCTGCTCACCATCGTCTGGGGCGGCATCTTCCCCAGCGGCCTGATCCTGTACTGGATCGTCTATACCGCGTACCTGGTGGTACAGCAGTTCCTCATCATGGGATGGGGCAACCTCTTCCCGATCTTCGGCTGGCAGCCCGCCTGGGCGCCATCGCCGGAGGCCGGGATCGTACGCAGCGCGCGCCCGAAGCCCGACGCGCCTGCCGAGGAGCCCGATTCCACCGCATCCCCACGCGCCCCCGGCTCGGGCGGTAACCGCGCAGCGACGCGGCCCGCAAACCGGAGACCGGGCGGCGCCAAGAAACGAGGCCGAAAGCGATGACCTTCCGAGAATTCACCGGCAAGAACGTTGAAGAGGCGATCCGCGCCGCCATGAAGGAGTTCAGCACCGACCTGGGTGATCTCGATCTCGAGATCCTGGCCCAGGGAAGCCGTGGTGTGCTGGGTGTTGGGGCCGAGGAGGCCCGCATCCTGGCCGCGCCGAAGTCGGCGGTGGCCGCGGCCGAGACCGTGCGCGCCGAGCCCGAACCGGACGCTGCGCCCGAACCGGACGCTGCGCCCGAACCGGAAGCCCAAGCTGAACCAGAGACCGATGCGACCGCGTCCGCCCCCGAGTCTCAGGCTGGAGCCGAGCCTGTGGCGACGTCCCGTGGCCGCCGGAAGGAACCCGAAGCTTCCCCTCCGCGGGCGGACGCTGCCGATGAGGCGCGCGGCGCTGCCAGTGCCGACGCAGCCGCACCCGAGCAAGCTCATGAGGAAGGGTCTGACGCTCCGTCTGACGCCGCGCGACGCACCCGTGGTGGCCGAGGCCGTGGTGGTCGCGGTCGGAACGGATCTGGCGGTGGCAACGGCCGCGAACGCGAGCATGGCGACCGCGAGCCCCGTCCAGACCGGCCCCCGCGCAGTGATCGACCCGGCCGCGAGCCGGCACCGTTCGTCTCGGGCAAGCCGGTCGAGGAGTTGTCCGACGAGGAGCGCGCGACCCTCGACACCGCTCAGTCGGTGCTCACCGAGATGCTGAAGCTGATGGGCCTGTCAGGGACCGTTGAGATTGCATCCGGGGGTGAGACCTCCCGGCTGAACGTGAAGGGCGACGACCTCGGTGCCCTCATTGGTCGCCGCGGCGAGAAGCTCGCCAGCCTGCAGCACCTCGTCAACCTCATCGTCGGTCGTAAGGAAGGCCAGCACCACCGCATCGCGATTGACGTCGAGAACTACCGCGGCCGTCGCGAGGAGCAGCTCCGTGACGTCGCGGACCGCGCCGCGAAGCGCGTGATCCAGAGCGGCAAGATCATCCAGCTCGAGGCGATGCCTGCGGTCGAGCGCCGCATCGTGCACATGGCGTTGCTGGAGAATCCGCGAGTCCGGACCCAGAGCGTGGGAGTCGAGCCGGCTCGGCGCATCGTGGTGCTGCCGGCCAGTCAGGCCAAGGACTAGCTCGGCCGCGAGACGGCTCGGTGAGCGAGACGGGCCTTCCCGCCTGCGCGGTGGGAAGGCTGGGTGTTGACGGGCCGATCCTCGGCTTCGTGCCGACCCTGGATGACGGATACGCCCTCGTTATCGGGGACGGTGCCTCCTCGCGCTGTACTCCTGCGTCGGACGACGACCTCGTCGCGCTGGCCATCGCCTATTTCGAGGAGAGCCTGGGTGATCCTCCCGAAGCGTTGGCGGCCACGCACGGTGACATCGGGACACTCGTTCGCCACGTCGCGGAGCATGAGACCGACGTTGTGCAACGCCGCCGGCTCTCCGAGGCGGTCGATGCGATTGACGACGGCCAGGCCGCGGAAGTCGTCATGGGCAGGCTGGCGGCGGCCTTCGGCGCAGGCGGCGACGCGTTGGCCCACTTGCGCCGCCGCGTGGTCGGAGGCACTCGCTAAGGTCAGGTGGACGGCCGCTCGCCTCCGTTATCCCCACTGCTGCCGGTTGTGGCTGGGGTCGAGAATTCCCGCCAGCCCGCCCATGCCATGACGACACCGCCGCAAATGGCCACGAGATAGAAGATCGTCGGCACCGGGGCAGCTGTGAGCATGAGACCGATCGACCCCAGCCGACCGAGCAGCCCGAAGACGAGCACCACGCCGGCCACGCCGCCGAGCGCCAACATGATGGAGCCGCGATTCCCTTTCCGCGAGCGGAACACCACCGCGAGCATGCCGATCGAGGCGACCATGGCCAACAGGCCTAGAGCGCCAGTCCAGAATCCGACGAACCCACCGATCAGCACTGCGGCAGCGCCGTACGCGGCCAGCTTCTCATTTGCGCTGAGGTGGAAGGATCTCATCGTGGATCATGGCCTGCTGCGCGGACGACCCCCGGTTCCACGGACGGTAGCACAGGCGGCAGCTTGAAGAATGGTGGAGATGGGGGAGAATCGAACTCCCCGTCCAGAACACGGTCCCCGAGAACTTCCTACAGGTATTTCCGGCCAACTTACGATTTCGCGTCGCGGACCCCCGACCGGCGGGGTGCCTCGCTTGCTATCCGGTGATGCCTCTCGGCTCTTTGACGCCGCTCACCGGAGTCGGCAGCGCCGCACCTCCCCAAATGACATCTTCGCCGTCCGGGGAGGGGGGACGGCGTCAATGCTCACTGCCTAAGCAGCGAGGGCGTAACTATCGTTGCCAGTTACAGCAATTTGCCCGCTTTTTAACGAGGCCTGCGAGCAACCTCGACCTGCGATTCCCGGTTCACGGGCCCTGTCGAAACCTGACATCCCCACGAACCAAACCAGACGCGCAGTGTACCAGACCGATGCACCGATGTGAACACCCGTTCTATCAACGATGGTCGGGCGGCGCCACAGACAGCATTCTGACCTTGCGGCATGCCCGATTGGTCAGATGTCGTGTTCATATGCCGTCGTGGGCGTCAATAGGCGGCCCCTTGACCCATCGGCATAGCCGTCCACGCTCATCTGACGGGCCGATGCACGAGATTCTCGCTCTAATGACCGCATGGACGCCAACCGTCCCAACGGGGCGATGGCGGAGCCGATCTCGAGCCGCGGACACTGTATGGGCCAATCGTCACGCGGGCGGCTCGGGGCGCTGCGTTTGTCCTCTCCATGGGTCACAGATGAGCGTGGCGTGCACGCCGGCGTGCCGCTCGTGCGTAGTGGTGTTCACTGCATGGGCCAATCCGCGCGCAGCATCGGTTCCGCGTGAAGGATGGCCCGTGCGTGGGCCACCGCCGGCGTGCCGCAGCGCTTAGAGCTTGATGCGGCCGGCGACCTTGGATTCGCGGTCGAGCTCGCGGCGCATGTCGCGCTCGGCGATGGATCGGCGCTTGTCGTGCGCCTTCTTGCCGCGCGCGACGCCTACTTCGAGCTTGGCCATCCCACCGCGCAGGTAGAGGCGCAGCGGAACCATGGTCAGGCCCTTCGCCGACTGGAGCCCGGTCAGCTCGGCGATCTGGTCGCGATGGAGCAACAGCTTGCGGGTGCGCGTCGGGGCATGGTTGAAGCGATTGCCCTGGGCGTATTCGGCGATGTGCGCGCCGATCAGCCAGGCCTCGCCCCGCTCGATCCGAACGTAGGCCTCGGCGATGTTGACCTTGTGCGCCCGCACGCTCTTGATCTCGGTGCCGGTCAGCACGATGCCCGCCTCGAGTGTCTCCTCGATGGCGTAGTCATGGTGTGCGCGTCGGTTGACGGAGATCGTTTCGTCGGGCATCGGTCTACCTGGCTCGTGATGTACAGGGGGCCGCCCGAAAGGCCGGCAACGGAAGCCACGAAAGGCCGGCAATGGAAAGAGCCGGCACATGGCCGGCTCATTTCCGTCGCTACACCACGCGAAGCTGTGTTAGGCCACTGCCTCGGTGGTGGCGTGCTTGGAACTATCCATTGGCAACACCACCTCCTTTCGTTGAGCGGATGCTAGCAGATGCTTCGCGCAGCGACAATGCCCACTGTGGCGGGCAGTTCAAATGGTGCTGCAACCGAACTGGGCACTCGCAGTGCGCCAAGTTCGTCCGCCACCGGCTGGTCGGCCAGAAACTCGAGGGCGGCATCCAGGAACGGGTCCTCGTCAGGTGGCGTGGCATCGGTGCGGGAGACGGCGATGTCGGGCTGCACGCCGTCAGGCGCCACGCTGTTGTGCTGCGGCGTGAACCATCGGCTGATGGTGATGCGCACACCGGCGTCATTCTCGAGGCGACCCCAGACCTGGACCGTGTTCTTGCCGAAACTCGGCTCGCCGATGAGGGTCGCGCGTTCGGTCTCCTGGAGCGCAGCTGCCACGATCTCGGAGGCCGACGCCGAACCCGGATTGATGAGGACGACGACCGGAAGGTCGCGATCGGTCGCGATTCCTTCGCCGGTTGAGGCGTACTCCCGGATGTCGTTGTCTGCCGATTCCTGCGTAAAGATGAGCCCGTCGTCGATGAACTGGCTGGCGATCTGCTGCGCGGCGTCGATGTAGCCGCCGGGATTGTCGCGCAGATCGAACACGATCTGGTCCGCGCCCTCCTCGATGAGGTCCTCGAGCGCTGCGGCGAACTGCTTGGCTGCCGGCGCCGAGAAGCCGTTGAGCGCGATGTAACCGATGTGCTCGTCGATCAGGCGTGCCTCGACCTCCTGCAGCTCGATCGGGGCGCGGGTGATGGTGAGGTCGAACGGCTCCCCGGCGTCGCGCTGGAGCGTCAGGGTGACATCCGTGCCGGACTCGCCGCGGATGCGGCTGATCTGGTCGTTCATCATGGATCCAACGACACTGTCACCGTCGACCGCCAGTACCACGTCACCGGCTTCCAGGCCGGCTTCCTCGGCGGGTGAGTCGGACAGCGGCGCAATCACCACCAGCTGGCAGACCTCGGTGAACTCGGTGCAGGCGGCCAGGTCGCCGGGGTCCTCGGCATTCTGCATCGACATCTCGGCGCCGATGCCGCTGAACGTGCCGGACAGATCGCCCAGCGCCTGCTGATACTGCTCCGGCGGCATGTACCCCGAGTTGGGGTCCTCGACGCCGTACTGGAACATGCCGCGGATGGCGCCCTCGGCCAGCTTGTCCGGGTCGAGCTCGTCCACGTATTCGCTCTGAAGGCGACCATACGCCTCGCAGAATGGGTCGAAGGCTGGATCCGGCGCCGCGCATCCGCTACCCGACCCTGCACCGCCGGCGAGATAGCCGCCCGCGAAGAGCAGCGCTCCAACCACCGCGGCCAGGGCGAGGGAGATGATCCACGGCAGGCTCGAGGCGCGTGCCTCGGTGCGAATCGGTTCGGTCATGTGAGCACGAAGTCTAGCGGGGTCAGCTTCGCATCCGGTATCGGGGTCATTACGATCCCGATACGTGTGGCGGTCGAGTTCGGCTCACCGCGTCGCCGACAGGTAGGACCGCACGCTGATCCATGACCCCAACGCCCCCAGCCCCAGGCCCACGCCAAAGAGCAGCAGGGACAGCGTGGTGAGGAACTGGGTGCTCACCGCGGTCGGCATCTGGAAGATGGTGACCATGGCAGGCTGGATCGGATCCCACACCGCCGCCACGAGGACGATCGTCACGACCGCGCCGATGAGCCCGCACAGCACCCCCTCGAGGATGAACGGCCAGCGGATGAACGAGTCGGTGGCACCGACCAGGCGCATGATCTCGATCTCGTTGGCACGGCTGTAGACCGCGATCCGGATGGTGTTGATGATCATGAACAGGACGGTCAGACCCACCAGCGTGATGCCGACAAAGCCGACCGTGCGAATGACGTTGATGATCCCCAGAAGCGTGTCGTACTCGGCCTGCTTGGTCAGCACGCGATCGACATCTTCGCTATCGGCGACAGCCGAGCTCACCGCGCTCGACGCGTCCGGATCGGCCAGGCTGATCTCGAGGCTGGCGAACAGCGTGATGTTTGAATCAGGGTCGCCGAGGTCAAGCGTGCGCCCTATTTCGCGGTATGACTGCTCCAGCCGCTCCATGGCAGCCGCCGGCGAGACGTAGGCGACCGATGCAACGCCGGGCATGGCCTCGACCTCAGCGATGAGCCGATCGCGCGCCGTCGAGGTGAGATCGTCCTCCAGGCGCGCGGTGACCGCCACCTTGCTTTCGATGAATGCCAGTCCCGCGTTCAGCCCGGTGATGACGATGAACAGGCCCGACAGCAGGACGAGCATGAGCACGACGGTCGCGGTCGCGGCCAGGCTCATCATCGCGTTGCGCCAGAAGCCCTGCCAGGCGCGAACGACGCTGAAGCCGATGAAGCGCACGAACGGCATCGGCTCAGTACTCCCGCTCGTACGAGGCGGTGCCCTCGTCGCGCACAAGATGGCCGCCCTCGAGCGCCAGCACGCGACGGCGCATGGCGTTGACGATCTCCTGGTTGTGCGTTGCCATGAGCACAGTGGTGCCCAGTTCGTTGATCTGGATGAGGAGCTGGATGATCTCCCAGCTTGTGACCGGGTCGAGGTTGCCGGTCGGCTCGTCAGCGATGAGGATGGCCGGGTCATGGACGAGGGCGCGTGCGATGGCCACGCGCTGTTGCTCGCCGCCGGACAGCTGGGTCGGCAGGTGATGCGCATGCTCATGCAGGCCGACCAGGTTCAGCAGCTGCGGCACGCGGCGACGGATCTGGATCCCGGGCACGCCGGTCACCTCCAGCGCGAAGGCCACGTTCTCCCACACAGTCTTGCTCGGCAGCAGCCGGAAGTCCTGGAACACGATGCCGATGCGCCGGCGGAGGCCCGGCACCTGCCCGCGTCGCATGCGCAGGAGGTCGCGAGCGGCCACCCGGACGTTGCCACTCGTGGGCAGTTGCTCGCGGATGAGCAGGCGAATGAACGTGCTCTTCCCCGCGCCCGATGGCCCGACCAGGAACACGAAGTCGCCGGCGGGAATGGCGACGTTGACATCGGCCAGGGCGACCTTGCCATTGGGATAGGTCATCCCGACGTCGACCATGCTGATGACCGGGGCATCGGCTGATTCGGGCTTGGTGCGGCGGCGCAGTAGGGATGTCATTGATCTGGACCGATGGTAGCCGCTAGGCGGCCGGTTCCGGATCCCCCTCACCAACGCGCGACCGCAGGTAGCCTTCGATGAACGCACCGAGGTCGCCGTCGAGCACCGCGGTCGGGTTGCCGGTCTCCACGCCGGTGCGCAGATCCTTGACCATCGTGTACGGCTGGAGCACGTAACTGCGGATCTGGTTGCCCCAGCCGGCCTCGATGTGCTCGCCGCGCAGGCGCGCCATTTCGGCCTCGCGTTCCTCCTCCTTGCGTTCGATCAGTCGTGCGCGGAGGACGCTCATGGCGCGGTCACGGTTCTGATGCTGGCTGCGCTCACTCTGGACGGCAACCACCAGGCCGGTCGGCAGGTGGGTCAGGCGGACGGCGCTATCGGTCTTGTTCACGTGCTGGCCGCCCGCGCCGCTGGCACGGTAGGTGTCGACGCGCAGGTCCTTGTCGTCGATCTCGACGGCAGCATCCTCGGGAACTTCCGGCATGACCTCGACCAGGGCGAAGCTGGTGTGTCGGCGCTTCTGCGAGTCGTACGGGCTGATCCGCACCAGCCGATGCACTCCCCGCTCGCTCCGCAGCCTTCCGTACGCCCATCGGCCATCGATGCTGAAGCTGACCGACTTGAGCCCCGCCTCCTCGCCCTCGGTCGCCTCCAGGATCTCGGTTCGGAAGCCGTTACGTTCGGCCCAGCGCAGGTACATTCGCAGGAGCATTTCGGCCCAGTCCTGACTCTCGGTTCCGCCAGCGCCCGCGTGCAGCGAGATGATGGCGCCACGCTCGTCGAATGGCTCCGACAGCAGCAGCTGCTGGTCCATGCGTCCCCAATCGGCCTGGAGCTCGGTGAGCTCGCGCTCGAGGTCGGCGGTCAGTGCCTCGTCCTCGTCGGGGTCCGCCGCCGCCATCTCGGCCATCTCGGCCAGTCCGGTGGCGCGTTCGCGCAGCGATTGCCAGGCGTCCAGCTCAGCGCGGAGCTCCTCGGCTCGGCGCATGATCGCCTGTGCAGCGGCGGGGTCATCCCACAGCTTCGGATCGGCCGATCGCTCGGTCAGCTCGGCGAGTTCGGCCTCGTTGGCGGGAAGGTCAAAGCCGCACCGACGTGTCGTCGATGAGCCGCGCCAGCCGGCGCGCCTCGTCCCTAATTGCGTCCAAGCGATGCCACCATCGGAAGCTCCAGCTCCGCGAGCCGGCCCTGCTTGGTGCGCACCTTGGCCGGGTTCACGCACGGGCAGTAGTCCTGGCGCGGGCAGACGCCGCAGTTTCCGTCGCACCCCAGGGTGGCCGCGTAGCTGCAGCGCATGCAGTCACGCTCACACATGATGAGGTCTTCGTAGGGGAGGTCGGGGTCTCGGAAGCGGGTGACCGGTGGAAGATGGGCCGCCGTGCTGACGGGGAGCGGTACGGATGCCCTGGGCGATGCGGCCAACTGCTTCAACGATTCCCTCCACCTAGCGGAGATCACGGGCCTCTCGGTGCCACGCGATCGTTGTTTCAGTCATGGTAGCCATTCGGCCAGATATCGCAACCCCGCACCATGGTCCGGGTCGTGCATGATGCCACCGTCATGCCTGATCCTTTTCTCTTTATCCTCGGCCTCATCGCCCTGGCGTGCATCATCCTGTTCCCGATCCGCCTCTGGCGGCAGAAGAACCGCCGGTACGGCAACGAATCTGAGGGTGACGACGTTCCACTCGCACCGCCCCCGCGCCGCAACGACGGCTAGCGAGGGCTAAAGCGCCACGGACCGGGTCGCGTTGGCCCTATTGCCCGCATGGACCGCAGTTGCTCCGACGGCCACGCCCGTTGGGTCATACGCCGTCGTGGGCGTCATTAGCTGGCCCATTGCGACGTTGTCGTCGTGTTCACGCTCACCGTACGGGCCGATCCCGTCAGAACTCCCACCTATTGCCCGTATAGGCAGCATCAGTTCAAACGGGAAAAGTCGGGCGTCGAAACTCCGGCCACGCGGTCAGGCCCCGTGGCACTTCTTGAACTTCTTGCCCGAGCCGCAATGGCAGGGGTCGTTCCGGCCGATCTTCGGCCCGGTTCGAGCGGGCGCTGCCGCACCGGCCACGGCGGTTGCGGTCGAAGCGCCGGCGGCGGACAAGCTTGACTCGCCCATCGCCGCTCGTCCCTCGACCACGTTGCGCGCAACGGGATGCGCATGGGTGTGCTGCTGTTGCACGCTGACGCGGAAGATGGTGTGGGTCACGTCGTGGCGGATCGTCGTCTTGAGCTCTTCGAACATCCGGTACGCCTCGATCTTGAACTCGTTCAAGGGGTCGCGCTGCGAGTACGCCCGCAGGCCGATGCCGCGGCGCATGTCGTCGATGGCAGTCAGGTGCTCGACCCACAGCGAGTCGATGACCCGCAGCAGGACCAGGCGTTCCAGGACGCCGATTCCAGTCTCGCCCACATCGGTCCGCTTGCGCTCGTAGTGTTCCCGGACGAGCTCGACCAGGCTCTCGGTGATGGTGCCGGCCTCGCGGGCGTCGTCGAGGAAGCGAAGGTCCGCATCGGTCAATGAAGGGACCATGGTGGTCAGCTGGGCACGGAGTCCGTCGAGATTCCACTCGGTGTGGTGCTCGGCGGCGGTGTGATCGGCCACGAGTGTGCCAACCTCGTCGGCCAGCATGGCTTCGACGATCGGACCGAGGTTGGATGAGCGCAGGATGCCGTCGCGTTCGCGGTAGATCGTCTCGCGCTGGCGGTTGATCACGTCGTCGTACTGGACCACGTGCTTGCGGGTGTCGAAGTTGTAACCCTCGACCCGGCTCTGCGCATTCTCGATGGTCTTGCTCACCATCTTTGACTCGAGCGCTGTGTCCTCGGTGAAGCCCAGCGTGCGCATGATGGACTGTACTCGGTCCGATGCGAACCGTCGCATGAGGTCGTCCTCGAGCGAGAGGTAGAAACGCGAGCTGCCCGGATCGCCCTGGCGGCCGGCGCGTCCGCGCAGCTGGTTGTCGATGCGGCGCGCGTCGTGGCGTTCGGTGCCGAGGATGTGGAGCCCACCCGCTGCCAGCACCTTCTCCTTGTCGGCGGCGCAGATGCGTTCGGCTTCCGCCATGGCCTCGGCAACCTGCTCGGGCGTCGCATCGATGACGCTGGTGCCCTTCTTGTGGAGCATCTCGGCGGCCATGACCTCGGGGTTGCCGCCGAGCAGGATGTCGGTGCCGCGGCCGGCCATGTTCGTAGCGATCGTGACGGCACCGGACTGGCCGGCCTGGGCCACGACCTCGGCCTCGCGCTCGTGCAGCTTCGCGTTCAGCACGTGATGCTTGATGCCGCGCCGTTTGAGCATGTCACCGAGCATCTCGGAGACCTCGACGCTGATCGTGCCGACGAGCACCGGACGTCCCTTCTCGTGCTCCTCGACGATCTCCTCGATGACCGCGTTCCATTTGCCGTTCTGATTGGCATACACGAGATCCGCGTAGTCGCCGCGGACCATGTCGCGGTGGGTCGGGATGACGACCACCTCGAGGTTGTAGATCTTCGCGAACTCCTCCGCCTCGGTCTCGGCCGTGCCGGTCATGCCGGCCAGCTTGTCGTACATCCGGAAGTAGTTCTGGAACGTGACCGTGGCCAGCGTGCGCTGCTCGTTGCGGACGGCCACTCCCTCCTTCGCCTCGACGGCCTGGTGCAGCCCCTCAGACCAGCGGCGGCCGGGCATCAGGCGTCCGGTGAACTCGTCGACGATGATCACCTCGCCGTCCTTGACGACGTAGTCACGGTCCAACTGGTACAGCACCTGCGCCTTGAGTGCCTGCTCGAGGTGGCGGGCGAGGCTGAAGTCATCGGCGAACATGTTCTCGACCCCGAGCCATTGCTCCATCTTGTCGGTCCCGGCCTCGGTGATCGCGACCTGCTTGAACTTCTCGTCGAGAACGTAGTCCTCCTCCGCCTTCAGGCGTGGCACGAGGCGAGAGAACTGCTGGTACTTGTCGCCCGATTCCTCGGCGTTGCCGCTGATGATGAGCGGCGTGCGCGCCTCGTCGATGAGGATGTTGTCCACCTCGTCCACGATCGCGAAGTAGTGCGCGCGCTGTACTCGGGCCGTGAGTTCGACGACCAGGTTGTCGCGCAGGAAGTCGAACCCGAATTCGTTGTTCGTCCCATGCGTGACGTCCGCGGCGTACGCCTCCTGGCGCGTCACCGGTCGCAGGTCTCGAAGCTTCTCGTCGGTGGCCGGATACGTCGGATCGAACAGGTAGGCGCCCTGGTGCTGGATGGAGCCGACGCTCATGCCGAGCCGATGGAAGACGGAGCCGATCCATTGGGCATCGCGCTTGGCGAGATAGTCGTTGACGGTGATCACGTGCACGCCACGGCCGACGAGGCCGTTGAGGAAAGCGGCCAGCGGGCCGACGAACGTCTTGCCCTCGCCCGTTTTCTGCTCGGCGATCGATCCGCGGTGGAGCACGACGCCGCCCATGAGCTGCACGTCGTAGTGGCGCTTCCCGAGCGCACGAACCATCGCCTCCCGGACCGAAGCGAAGGCCTCCGGCAGGATTTCGTCGAGTGCCTCGTTGATCTGCTTCAGCTCGGTCTCGCGTTGCTGCTTCAGCCGATCCGCCAGGCGAGCAGCGTCGGCGCCGGCCAGCGCGGAGTTGGCGGCATCCTCGTCGGGATCGGTCTCGCGCAGCTCGATGGGCGTGAGGATGTCGCCGACGCTCGCGCGCAGACGTGCGCGAAGCTCATCGGTCTTGGACGCCAGGGCCTCGTCGGAAAGGGCCCGGATCTCCGGCTCGAGCGCATTGATGCGGTTGATGATCGGCTGGAGGGCGCGGATCTCGCGGTCGTTGGAGTCCCCGAGACGGGAAAAGAACTTGAACATCGGGACGCGGAGTATAGCCCGCACGCCTCAATTCGCCCGAATCAGTGCCCGGTCAGCGCTTCGCCCCGGTATGCCATCTTGCCGCCGATGATCGTCGCCGCCACCTCGAGTCCGCGCGTGAGCAGCACGAGATCAGCGATGGCGCCGGGTCGCAGTGCCCCGCGTTCGTGACCGATGCGGAGAAGGCTCGCCGGCGTCGCCGTCACCGCTTCGACCGCGGCCCGGGCCGATCCGGTTACGGTCGCAAAGCCGCGGACGCAGGCATCCAGGCCGGCGGCGCTGCCGGCCAGCGTCCCATCTGCCAGGCGTACGGCGCCATCGCTGACGTGCAGGATCTGCCCTCCAAGCCGATGTGCACCATCGCGCGTATCGAGCGCGGCGACGGCATCGCTGACGAGTGAGATTCGTCCGGGCGCCATCCGGCCGATGAGTCCGAGCATCAGCGGGTCGAGGTGATGACCATCGGCAATGACACCGAGCGTGACCCGATCGTCCGCCAGCAACGCGCCGGCCGCACCGGGGGCGCGATGGTTCATGAGCGGCATGGCATTGAACAGGTGGGTTGCGTAGCGAGCGCCCGCGTCGATCGCCGCCCGCGTCGTGGCTGCATCAGCATCGGTGTGACCCACCGACACCACCACGCCTTCCGCATGGGCGAGACCGATGACCTCCATGGCGTGTGGGAGCTCCGGCGCCATGGTGAGGATCCGCAGCGCGCCGGACCGGACCCAGGCGCCGACCTCCTGGGGGTCTGGCGTGCGGAGGTGGTCAAGGTCATGCGCGCCACGACGCGCGGGCGCGAGGTACGGGCCTTCGATGTGCACCCCGAGAGCGACGGCACCGTCATGCGGTTGATCCGCGCCCGCAACCCAGGCGGCGAGCGCCGCGTCGACATTCCCGCGTGCCGAGCTGACGATGGTCGGCAGGAAGCTCGTTACTCCGTGCGCGGCGAGCATCGCGCCAACGTCCCACATGGCCGCCGGATCAGCGGTGAAGTCGCGTGCCCCGATCCCGTTGATCTGGAGCTCGATGAATCCAGGGACCGCCGCGAGGCCTCGAGCGTCCAGCTGGTTCAGCCCACCGTCGGCGTCCGCAAGCGCCTCGGCCTCCGCGTCAATGGCGACGATCCGACCGCTCGTGATGAGCACGGCGCGCGGCCCGTCGAGGTCGGCGACGGGGCCGAGTCCGTGGATGAGCACGTTCCTGCCGTCAGCCGCCGGCGGTCACGCGAAAGGGCTCGCGCTCAGCTTCCTCGCTCGGCTTGCTCTCGTCCGACCAGAATGTCATCTCCTCCACCATCTGAACCTCGGAGCTGAACAGGGCGCCGACGCTCTCGCCGCGGTGGATGCGCTTGATTGCCTCGCCGAAGAGCGGCGCGACCGAGAGGACCGTGATGCGAGGATCATTTGCTCCCGGAGGCAGCGGGATGGTGTCGGTGACGATCACTTCCTTCAGTGAGCTGTTGGCGATACGGTCCATCGCCGATCCGCTGAAGACCCCGTGCGTGGCGCTCGAGTAGATGTCGCGCGCGCCCGCCTCCTCGAGGGCGGCGACCGTCTCCATCAACGAGCCGGCCGTGTCGATCTCATCGTCGATGATGACCGCCGTCCGTCCCGATACGTCGCCGATGATGTTCTTCACCTCGGTCCGGTCGTCGTTCCCGGGCCGCCGCTTCTCCACGATGGCCAGCGGCGCGGACAGGAGCTCCGCGAAGTTCCGTGCCTTCTTCGCGAAACCGAGCTCGCTGACGACGACGAGGTCCTCCAGCTGCTTGGCCCTGATGTGAGCGCAGATCAGGTTGACGGCCGTCAGCTCGTCGACGGGGATGCTGAAAAAGCCCTGGATCTGACCCTGGTGGAGGTCCATGCTCAGGACCCGATCCGCTCCGGCCACGGTGAGCATGTCGGCGATGAGCCGCGCCGTGATCGGCACCCGAGGCTGGTCCTTCTTGTCCGATCGCCCGTAGCTGAAGTGCGGAATGACCGCCGTGATCCGCCCGGCGCTGGCGCGCTTGAAGGCGTCGATCATGATCAGCAGCTCCATGATCGAGTGATTCACGGGCCGGCTGGTCGGCTGCACCAGGAACACGTCCTGCTCGCGCACGTTCTCGAGGATGCGGACGAAGATGTTCTCGTTCGCGAACTGGAAGACCTCGACCGCGCCGAGATCGGTCTGGAGGTAGCGGCAGATGCGCTCGGCAAGGGGTCGATTGGCGTTGCCGGCGTAGATGCTGAACTCGTCGGCGTACATCGCGTCGTCTCCTGCGGCGCTGCTGGGTCAGGCTCCGCCGATGATAGCGCACGCGCACCGTCTCACCGTCCGTGTCGTGCCCGCTGCGTGGTGCCCGCT
>JBBSLF010000013.1:0-24230 GCA_038255505.1 Candidatus Limnocylindria bacterium | reverse complement strand
GGCTCAGCCTGCATGTGGCCGGCGCACGGCTGGCGATCCGGGTGTCGGAGCTGGAAACCGCCTGGCGCACGCCGTTCTAGCGGCCGCCTGGTCATCATGGCCGCGGCGGCGACCGGCCAGCATCAAGGCCGCGCCGATCAGTGCCATCAGCCCGATGCATCTCGACCACTTCGGGGTCGAACTGCGTGCCGGCGTGCCGGCGTAATTCCTCGAGAGCCTGCTGGTGCGTCTGTGCCGCCTTGTATGGCCGGTCATGGACGATCGCGTGATACGCATCGGCGACCGAGACGATCCGCGCGCCGAGCGGAATCTCGGTGCCCTTGAGGCCGTGCGGATAGCCGCCGCCGTTGAATCGTTCGTGATGATGGAGGATGACGGGGATGGCTTCACGCAGGCTCGAGGCCTGCTCGAGGATGACCTGGCCGATGCGCGGATGCTCGCCGATGG
Source organism: Candidatus Limnocylindria bacterium (assembly GCA_038255505.1). Taxonomy (GTDB): domain Bacteria; phylum Chloroflexota; class Limnocylindria; order QHBO01; family QHBO01; genus JACDBZ01. The sequence continues at coordinate 23,783 of JBBSLF010000013.1, read as the reverse complement.
CCTGCCATTCGGCGTCGGTGAGCTGCGACGGCTTGTCGAGGATCTCCTCCGGGATGGCGATCTTGCCCAGGTCGTGGAGCAGGGAGGCAATCCGGATGCGCTCGATCTCCTCGTCGGGCAGGCCCATCTCGAGGCATCGGTGCAGTACCTGATCGGTACTCCCGCCGAAGGTTCGCGCACTGCCGCTCACTGGCTATCATGGCCCTGTGCCTGGCTCGCCCCGATCCGCTTGACCCACCCCGTGCGCCCGCCCATTCAGCTGTCGCACGACGGTATCGGCGACGCGCTACCAATCTACGAGCCCCATGGACCGCGGGAAGAGTGCGGCGTCGTGGGCATCTGGGCTCCGGGCGCTCGTCTCGCCCGGATGACGTATGTCGGCCTTCACGCGCTCCAGCATCGCGGGCAGGAGTCGGCCGGTATCGCGGTCAGTGATGGAATCCAGCTCAGCCTCCACAAACGGCTGGGACTGGTGGCGAGTGTGTTCGACGAGGAAACGCTGAGCCGACTAGATGGGGGCCGGCTCGACGGAGCTCGTCCGCCGGTGGCGGCCATCGGGCACACCCGCTATAGCACGACCGGTTCGAACACGCTTCCCAATGTGCAGCCGGTGTACGCGCAGACCGATATCGGCGAGCTCATGCTCGGCCACAACGGCAACCTCACCAACGCGCGCTGGCTGCGCGACGAGCTGACCGAGCAGGGTATCGAGTTCGCATCGGCGTCGGACACCGAGGTGCTCGCCAAGCTCATCGCGCACGCACCTGGGCGCACTTGGGCGCAGCGCGTTGACCATGCGTTCCACCGCGCGACCGGCGCCTACACCCTCACCATGCTCACGGCCGATGCGCTCATCGCCGCGCGGGATCCCATTGGTTTTCGCCCGCTGGCGCTGGGCCGCCTGCCGGGTGGCGGCTGGGCGGTTGCGTCGGAGAGCACGGCCCTCGATGCCATGGGCGCGCAGTTCGTGCGTGATGTCGAGGCCGGCGAGGTGCTCACCATCACTGATGCCGGCATCGACTCGCACCGATCCGCGCTTGCCACGCCGGAGCGCGAGCGCCTGTGCGTGTTCGAGTACGTGTACTTGGCCCGGCCGGACAGCGTGATCGATGGTCGCCTGCTGTACGAGGCGCGGCTCGAGATGGGACGCGTGCTCGCGCGCGAGCAGCCGGCCGATGCGGACCTCGTCATCGCCGTCCCCGATTCTGCGGTCCCGGCCGCCATCGGCTACGCGGAGGAAGCCGGTCTGCCATACCGCGAGGGGTTGATCAAGTCGCGCTACGTCGGGCGTTCGTTCATTCAACCGGCCCAGGCGGGGCGGGAGGAGTCGGTGCGCCTCAAGTTCAATCCGCTCCCCGAGCTGCTGCGCGACAAACGAGTCGTCATCGTCGACGACTCGATCGTGCGCGGCACGACCACCGGACCGATCGTGGCCATGGTGCGTCGCGCCGGAGCGGCCGAGGTCCACGTCCGGATCCACTCGCCCGAAATGCGCCATCCGTGCTACATGGGCGTCGACACCGGGCGCCGCGACGAGCTCATCGCCGCCACCCATTCGACAGATGGGATCCGGCGCGCGATCGGTGCCGACTCGCTGGGCTACCTCTCCAAGGCCGGAATGCTGGCCGCCGTCGGCGGGCGCACCGAATCGCGCTGTACCGCGTGTTTTGACGGCATCTACCCGACTGATGTCCCGCTCGAGCTCGACAAGCTGGCCCTGGAACGCCGATGAGCACCCCCCGCACATATCGCGAAGCGGGCGTCGACGTTGCCGAGGCCGAGCGCGCCGTGGAGCGCATCACGAGGGCGGCCGCCGCGACCGTGACTCCGGCCGTGCTCGGCGGAATCGGCGGCTTCGGAGGACTGTTCCGCTTCGACCCCGGGTCATACGTCGACCCGGTGCTGGTGAGCAGCACCGACGGCGTCGGAACCAAGCTCCTGGTTGCCGTTGCCCTCGGCCGCCATGACACGATCGGCGTGGACCTCGTCAACGCCTGTCTCAACGACATCGCGGTCAGCGGGGCCGATCCGCTGTTCTTCCTCGATTACCTGGCGCTGGGCGACCTGCGCGCCGATGTGGTGGAGGAGATCGTCGGCGGTGTGGCGGCCGGGTGTGCCGCGGCTGGGATTCCGCTCATCGGCGGCGAGACGGCGCAGATGCCGGACCTGTATCGCGATAGCCACTACGACCTCGCCGGGTTCGCGGTGGGCGTGGTGGCGCGTGCTGACCTCATCGATGGCTCGCGCGTGCGCGCGGGCGACGTGGTGGTCGGTCTTCCTTCGTCCGGCCTGCATACGAACGGCTACAGCCTGGCTCGTGCCGTGCTCCTGCCGGAGACCTGGTCGAGACCGATGAACGGCGATGTCGCGACGATCGGCGACGCGCTCCTCGAGCCGCATCGGTCCTACGTCGACGACCTTCGCGCCGTCCGTCGTGCGTTGCGGTCAGATGGTGACGACATCCACTCGCTGGCGCATATCACCGGCGGCGGCTGGGAGGGGAATGTGCCGCGCACGCTGCCGCCCGGGCTGGGCGTGGATGTCGACACCGGTTCGTGGCCGGTGCCGCGCATCTTCACGCTCATCCAACAGCGCGGGGACATCGCCGATGAGGAGATGGTCCGTACCTTCAACGTCGGGATCGGGATGACGGTGGTTGTTTCCGCGGGACTCGTTGACGCGGCGCTCGAGGCTGTGCCCGACGCCTGCCGCATCGGCCGGGTGGTCGAGGTGCCGGAAGGACAGCCGCGCGTCCGATTCGCATGAGGCTCGGCGTCCTGGTATCGGGGCGCGGATCGAACCTCGAGGCCGTGCTGCGTGCGGAGTTCGAGGTGGCGATCGTGATCAGCAACCGTCCGGGCGTCCGCGCGATCGACGTTGCGGCCGCGCACGGGGTTCCAACCGCCGTCCTGCGGGTGTCGGACTTCGCCGATGCCTCGGCGCGAGATGCCGCGATCGGGGAGGCGCTGTCCTCTGCGAGCGTGGATCTGGCGCTCCTGGCAGGCTACGACCGTCTGCTGCGGCCGTCATACTTCTCCGCGTTCGGCGGCCGGACCATCAACATTCATCCCAGTCTCCTGCCCGCGCATGGCGGAGCCGGAATGGTGGGATTGGCGGTGCATCGGTCCGTGCTCGATTCCAGTGATGTCGAGACCGGGGTGACGATTCACGAGGTCAGCGCGGACCTCGATGGTGGACGGATCATGGCGCAGTCACATGTTCCGGTGCGGCCCGGTGACGATGCCGAGACGTTGGCCGCTCGGGTCCTGCGCGAGGAGCATCGGCTGCTCGTGGCCACGCTGAACTCGATTGCTCGCGAGCGGCCCGAAGGCACGCCCCGTGCTAGCATCTGCGGACGGGGAAGCGCGCCAGCGGCGCCTGAATGAACGCAGTAAAGGCCAGGCAGAGGTAGATGGAAGCAATTCTCGACCCGATCGGCGAGTTCTGGGAAGGATTCCTGAGCAACCCGATCGTCCAGCTGGCCAGTCAGCTCATCGTGATCTACGTGGTGCTTCTGTGGTTGGGAACGGCCTACTGGGCCTTCCGCGACATGCAGGCGCGGACCGAGAATCCGATCCTGCCCTACTTCGCCGCTGCCCTTATCATCTTCTTCACTCCCCTCCTGTTTCTGTTCGCCGTGGTCCTGTTCCTCATCGTCCGGCCGCGCGAGACCCTGGCCGAGGTGTACGAGCGCTCCCTTGCCGAGGAGAGCCTGCTGGCCGAGGTCGAGAAGAACGAGCTGTGTCCGGTGTGCCGCGACCGGGTCGACAGTGATTGGCTCGTCTGCCCCAACTGCCGCACGCGGCTTCACCGCGTCTGCCCGTCATGCAATCGCCTGGCAGAGCCGACGTGGTCGTTGTGCGCCTTCTGTGGCACCGATTTCGGCCGCGAATCCTCGAAGGCCGCTCGCCAGAGCGGACGGTCCGCCGCAGCGGTCGAGTCGGCTGAGGCGGCAGACAGCGCCACCTCGAGCGCCGATGCCACCGCCGAGCACGCCCGTCTACGCGGCGCGACCAACACCTGAGCCGGAGCCCATCCTCCGTGGAGCCGCCGGGGCCTGAGGGGTCCGGGCCTGAGGGGTCCGGGCCCGAGCGGTCTGTGCTCCCGTCTGGACCGCACCCAACCGCCGGGCCGAACACGGTCCGCACGCCCCGCTGGCCGGGACCTGTGTTGGCCATCGGCGGCGCCATCGTGGCCATCGGCGCGCTGGCGACTGCGATGCTCGTCACGGACGGCCAGCTTGAGATGGACGATCCGTCCATCCTGGCGTGGCTGGCCCTCGCCGGCGCGATGGCGTTCGTGGCCGGACTCGTGTGGAGCGCCGTTCGCCAGCTCCGGGTCCGCGCCCACCTTGCCCCGGAGCGCTACCGCGGCCCGTCGGTGTTCATCCTCCTCGCGCTTGTGCTCGTCATCGCATCGGTCCTCAACGCGCCGTTCAGCTCGGACGCGACCGCGCTCGTGTTCGGCGACGGCGAGCTGACGCTCCTGGGCGCCGCGATCATCCTCGTCTCGGCCCAGGTCGGCATGCTGTTCGTGAGTTGGCTCCTCGTCTTCCGCCCCAACGCCCTGGCTGCGCTCCCCGCGTTCGGTGGCACGGACCCCGTCGGTGCCCTTCGGGCCGGCCTGGGGTGGGGAGTCCTGGCCTGGTTCATAGCCACCGCGCTCTCGGCGGCGGTCGTGGTGCTGCTGGAGCAAATCGGCTACGACCCCGGACTCCAGGCCGCGGAGCAGGCGATCGCGGTCGTCGAGCCGTGGCTGGTGATTGTCGCGGTCGTGATTCTGGCGCCGATCGCGGAGGAGGTCTTCTTCCGCGGGGTCGTGTTCAACGCCTGGCTGCGCGAGGGCGGGCGACGCTGGGCGTTCATCGGCTCATCCGCCTTGTTCGCGGCCATCCACCTCTCGGTCGTGTCGCTGCTGCCGATCTTCCTGCTCGGCCTGGCGCTGGCCTGGGTCTACCACCGCACCGGCAGCCTGCTGGCGCCGATCGCGATGCATGCCACGGTCAACGGGATCTCCGTCGCGCTCGCGCTTCTCGTTCGCTTCGACGTGCTGCGCCTCCCGGTCTGACGCAGGCCGCAGTAAGCGGGCAGTAAGCGGCCGATGATGACCGGCGCGCTATCGTCACTGGACCGATGACGACGCAGCCGATCCCCGTTCCGATCCCGTTCGATCGCCGAGTCCGGCGTCCGGAGCCCCTCGAGCGGCTGGAGCGCCACGGCGCTGAGGCATGCGCCGATGACGAGCTTCTGTCCCTGCTCCTTGGTGGCAGCGCGTCGCGCAGAATGGCGCGCCGACTCATCGATCGTTTCGGGTCCCTGTCAGAGGTGATGCGAGCGCACCCTGCGGAGCTGCGAGTGGCCGGTGTCGGCTCGGCGGTCGTGCCGCGCCTGGCCGCCGCGAGTGAGCTCGGACGTCGCGTGGCGCGGGCGTGGCCATCCGAGCCGTGGCTGATTCGCACGCCGGGTGACGTTGCCGAGCCCCTCATTGACGCGATGGGGTCAATGGAGCGCGAGGAGCTGCGCGTCCTCATGCTCGACACGAAGAACGTGGTTGTCGCAGAGCGAACGGTCTACCGCGGCAACCTGGCGGGTTCATCGGTTCGCGTCGGCGAGATCTACCGCGACGCGGTGCGCGGTTGCGCGGCCGCCATCATCGTGGCGCACAACCACCCCAGCGGTGATCCGACGCCGTCGGGCGAGGACCTGCGCATCACAGCCGAGCTGGCCGAGGCGGGACGCCTGCTCGATATCGAGCTGCTCGACCACCTGGTCATCGGCCGCGGGCGCTGGACGAGCCTGCGCGCGCTCGGCGCTCTGGGTCAGCCACCAACGACGACACGGTAGATCGTGCCGCTCGACAGATCGGCGAGGTAGAGCTCGCCATCTGTCCCTTCGCCGAAGGCGCTGATCGATGCGCCGCTCTCGAGCATGAGCCGCGGCTCGACCGCCGAACCGTCGGCGGGTGGCTCGGCGTCGGACGGGATGCCGAAGACGAGGCCGGTGCAGTAGTCGCCGAACAGGTACCACCGGGCGAGGTCCGCGATCGTCTCTCCGCGGTAGACGTGGCCGCCGGTCACAGAGCATCCGAGGTCGCGTCCGTACTCGGTGATCGGCAGGAGGAGCCCATCCCTCGAACAATCTTCGGATTCGAAGCAATGCAGGCCCTCCATCACGTTCCACCCCAGGTTGGCGCCGGCATCGGCGACCGCGTCGAGACGGTTGATTTCCTCGAACGCGTTCTGGCCGACGTCGGCGATCCAGAGCGCATCGGTCTTGCGGTCGAAGCTGAACCGCCAGGGGTTGCGCAGGCCATACAGGTAGACCTCGGGCGCGCCGTCGGCGCCATCGGCGAATGGATTGTCGTCCGGGATGGCGTACGCGCCAGGCTCGGATATGTCCAGCCGCAGGATGGATCCGAGCAGGGTCGTGGGTTCCTGACCGTTGCCCTCGGGATCACCACCGGAGCCGCCGTCACCCAGCCCGATCCACAGGTGTCCGTCCGGCCCGAAGGCGAGCTGTCCGCCATTGTGGTTTCCATAGGGCTGGTCGAGCTGGAGCAGGACACGCTCACTGCTGGCGTCGAACGCTTGCGGCGCGTCGCCGGAGCCGGTGAACTCGGAGATCACCGTGTCGCCGTTTAGGTCGCTGTAATGCACGAACGCCCGTTCCACCTCTGGCCAGTCGGGGTGCAGAGCCAGCCCCAGCAGTCCGCGCTCGCCCTCACCCAGCACCCGGTCGCCGATGTCGAGCGCGACCGCTGTCTCGCCATTGTCCGGGTTGACCGCGATCACCCGTCCGGCGCGCTCGTTGACGAGGAGCCAGCCGCCGGGTGCCGCCGCGATGTTGATGGGATCGGCGAGGCCGCTCGCCACCTCCTCGAGTGCGAGTGGCGGTGGCTCGGGAGCCCTCGTGGGTGCGTTCGATGCGTCTGAGTCGTCGGGTGAAGGGCTGGCGGAGGCCGCCGCCGACGGGGTCGAGCCGTCCTGCGACCTTGGAGCCACTGAGCGTTCCGGTGCGGAAGGCGAGGCTGGCGTGCTGCATGCTGCGAGAGCCAGGCTCATGAGCAGCAGCACGAGCGGGCGATGGGCAAGCAACATCCGCGACATTGTGGACCGATCCGCTAGGGTTGTCCCACAGCCATGACGACCACCAGAGAGAGCGTCCGCCGGATGAGCGCGACCGTCAAGCATGCAGAGCCCGATGCGCGGGCCGTTGGCACGCGTCGCAGCATCATCATCGAGCGCATCAGTCCCGCGCTCGACGGCGGGCGTCACCCGGTGAAGCGCGTCGTCGGTGACGAGTTGCTGGTGACCGCCGACATCTTCGCCGATGGCCACGACCTGCTCGACGCGGCCATCCTGCTTCGGGCCGATGACGAGGGCGAGTGGCGCGAGGCACCCATGCGTCCGATCGACAACGACCGCTGGTCAGGACACGTTCAGCTGACCCGCAACCGGTGGCATCGGTACGCGGTCGAGGCTTGGCGCGACCTGTTCGGTTCGTGGCGGGACGGGCTGCGCAAGAAGGTCGATGCCGGCGTCGCCGTACCGAACGAGCTCGAGGAAGGTCGCCTGCTGCTCGTTGCCGCTCTCGCTCGCTCCGAGACGGCCGGAGCCAGCGATGACGCTCGACTCATCGGCGACTCGCTGGCGGCGTTGAAGCGCGCGCGCTCGGAGGCGACGCGTGCCTCCGCCCTGGGCGGCGACGAGCTGCTGGCCGCCATGCGGCGGCATCCCGACCGCCGGACCGCCGCACGCTCGGAAGAGCTGCCGCTGGTCGTGGATCGGGAGCGTGCCCGATTCGGTGCCTGGTACGAGCTGTTCCCTCGATCGCAGAGCCGCACGCCGGCCCGGCCAACGGCCACGACCTTCGAACAGGCGGAGTGGCGCCTTGCCGATATCGCGGCCATGGGCTTCGACGTCGTGTACCTGCCACCGATTCACCCCATCGGGCGCACGAACCGCAAGGGACCCAACAACACGTTGGATGCATCGCGCGATGACGTCGGGTCGCCGTATGCCATCGGCTCAGCAGACGGTGGCCATGACGCGGTTGCGCCGGAGCTGGGAGGCCTCGAGGGGTTCCTGCACTTTCGGAAGGCGGTCGAGGCGCACGGCATGGAGCTGGCGATCGACCTCGCCATCCAGGCCAGCCCGGATCACCCTTACGTGCTCGAGCATCCTGAATGGTTCCGCCACTCGCCGGACGGCACCATCAAATACGCGGAGAATCCGCCGAAGAAGTACCAGGACATCTACCCGATCGCCTTCGACGGCGACGGTGCCGCCGCCCGCGAGGCCCTGTGGCACGAATGGCAGCGCGTGTTCGAGGTCTGGATCGAGCGCGGCGTGACGATCTTCCGGGTCGATAATCCGCACACCAAGCCAATCGCGTTCTGGGCCTGGCTCATTCGATCCATTCAGGCGGAGCATCCCGAGGTGATCTTCCTGTCGGAGGCGTTCACGAAGCCGAAGATGATGCGACAGCTCGCCAAGATCGGCTTCACGCAGAGCTACACCTACTTCACCTGGCGCGAGACCGCTGTCGAGCTGCGCGACTATCTCACCGAGCTCACCCAGGGGGAGATGCACGAGTACTTCCGCGGCAACCTGTTCACGAACACGCCCGACATCAACCCGCCCCACACTGATCATGGCCGGGCGGCATTTGTCGTTCGTTCGGTGCTCGCCGCCACCCTCTCCAGCTCATACGGCATCTATTCGGGCTGGGAGCTGTGCGAGTCGGCGCGTCTCGGCGAACGCGAGGAGTACCTCGAGTCGGAGAAGTACGAGATCCGAGCGCGCAACTGGGACGCCAACGGGCACATCAAGGTGCTTGTCGGCGAGCTGAACCGATTGCGCCAACAGCGCCCGGCTCTGCAACGCTACGACAACCTGCGCTTCGAGAGCGTCACCGGTGAGCGGACCCTCTTCTACCGCAAGGCGCTCCCTCACGGTCGGGTAGATCCGTTGACGGGACATCCGCACCGATGGCGAGACGCGGTCTACGTGGCGGTCAACACCGATCCGCGCAGCGCCGAGCGTGCGATCCTGCACCCCGACCTGCCGGCGATCGGCATCGGTTGGGATGAGGAGTATCTCGTCACCGACCTGTTGAGCGGCGGCAGCTCGCGCGAGCGGGGGGCCGATCTGCCAATGGTGCTCGATCCGGCGGGGGAGCCATTCCGCATCTTCACCATCACCACCGTCACAGGAGGTTGACCAGGTCAGTTGACTAGACCAGCTCCGCAGCTACCGGTGCGCGACGCGGCGGAAATCGCTGCGCCGCAGCTCCTGCGCGACGATCCGCACTGGTACAAGGACGCGATCATCTACCAGCTGCACGTGAAGGCCTTCGCAGACTCGAGCGGCGACGGGATGGGTGACTTCGCGGGACTGGCGGAGAAGCTCGACTACATCGCCGACCTGGGCGTGACGGCCGTCTGGCTGCTGCCGTTCTATCCGTCACCGCTCAAGGACGACGGCTACGACATCGCGCTGTTCACCCAGGTGCATCCCGACTACGGCACGCTACGTGACTTCCGGACCTTCGTGCGCGAGGCGCATCGGCGTGGGCTGCGCGTCATCACGGAGCTGGTGGTCAACCACACCAGCGATCAGCATCCATGGTTCGTCGAGGCGCGCGCCAGCCGCAAGAACGCAAAACGCGACTGGTATGTTTGGAGCGACACCGACCAGAAATACACCGATGCGCGCATCATCTTCACCGATACCGAGACCAGCAACTGGACGTGGGACCAGGAGTCGCAGCAGTATTTCTGGCATCGGTTCTTCAGCCATCAACCCGATCTGAACTACGACAATCCGCAGGTCATCCGCGCCATCCTGCGCGTCATGCGCTTCTGGCTGGACCTCGGCGTCGACGGGCTGCGCCTGGACGCCGTGCCCTATCTCGTCGAGCGCGAAGGAACGAACGGCGAGAACCTGCCCGAGACGCACGCCGTTCTGAAGCGCCTTCGGGCCGGGATGGACGAGCGGTATTCCGGACGCATGCTTCTCGCCGAGGCGAACCAGTGGCCGCCGGACGTGCTTCCGTACTTCGGCACGTCCGAGGAGCCGGAGTGCCACATGGCCTTCCACTTCCCGCTCATGCCGCGCATCTGGATCGCCCTGCGGCGCGAGGATCGCTACCCGATCGTCGAGATCATGGGCCAGACGCCCGAGATCCCCGACGAAGGCCAATGGGCGCTCTTCCTTCGCAACCACGACGAGCTCACCCTCGAGATGGTGACCGATGAGGAGCGTGACTTCATGTACACCGAGTACGCCAAGGACGCGCGCATGAGGATCAACGTCGGGATCCGCCGCCGCCTGGCACCCCTGGTCGACAACAGCCGGCGCCGGATCGAGCTGCTCAACTCGCTGCTATTCAGCATGCGAGGCACGCCGGTGATCTACTACGGCGACGAGATCGGCATGGGAGACAACGTCTACCTGGGCGACCGCAATGGCGTTCGCACGCCGATGCAGTGGACCGGCGACCGCAACGCCGGCTTCTCACGCGCGGATGTGCATGCGCTCTACGCACCACTCGTGGCCGATCCGGTCTACGGCTTCCAGACGGTGAACGTTGAAGCGCAGGACCGAGTGCCCGGCTCACTGCTCAACTGGATGAAGCGCCTCATCCGCGTGCGTCGCGCTCATCCGGTCTTCGGGCGAGGCTCCCTGGAGTTCCTCCATCCCGAAAATCGACGCGTCCTGGCGTACCTGCGCGAGCACGAGGGCGTCACCATCCTGTGTGTCGCGAACCTCTCGCGGTTCGCGCAGTACGTGGAACTCGATCTCTCATATTTCAATGGGCGCGTACCGGTGGAGCTCATCGGGCGGGTGCATTTCCCGCCCATCGGCGAGCTGCCGTACCTGCTCACCCTCGGCTCCCACGACTTCTTCTGGTTCGAGCTGACTCATGCCGCGAGTTGACGAGGCCGTCGTTCGCTCGGCCGACCCGGCCGACGCCGAGGACCTTGCCGGGATCAGCGGCCGCGCCTTCGACGCGACGTATCGTGGAGTCATTCCCGACGCGGTCCTGGACGAATGGATCCGGGGTGGTCCGACGAGCTGGCGCGCGGCGTTCGAGAATCGAGCTTCGGACAGCCCAAATCGCGCCTGGGTCGCCGAGCGCGACCGTTCGGTGCTCGGATACGCCACGACGATGCCGGCGAGGTCAAACTGGCTGCCTCCACCCGACGGTGCGGGAGAGCTGACCAACCTCTACCTCGACCCCGACGCGATCGGCACGGGCCTCGGACGCCTGCTGTACGAGCACGCCGTCACCGACCTGCGCCAGCGAGGATTCGATCCGCTGCTCGTGTGGGCGTTCCGTGACAACACGTTGGCCGCCCACTTCTACGAGAAGATGGGATTGACCATGGATGTCCCCGAGCACTCCTGGCTACTCGGCGACGTGCCATGTCCCATCGTCCGCTTCCGCGGGGACTGGCCGGCGGACGGGCCTGCATGACACGGCGCGCTCGACTCCGCCGCCTACCCGACGCACCCTCGCCCGCTCTGTCATGTACCCGCCGGCTGGGTAGAGCGACGGATTCGCGGTGACGGCTGGATTCTCGCCAGACTGGATCGTCGTCCAGCGCTGGTTCCGCGCCAAGCTACGCTCGATCGCTACCGTCACCGAAGTCGACCAGGCGCCCTTGACCGTGGGCGAGCTGCGCGTGCTCGAGGTCGCGTACGCGGATGGCGGCGTGCCTGACCGCTATCTCGTCCCGACGGTCGACGGCCGGGAGCCCACCGACGGTGAGGGCGCATGGTCGTCCCTGGTCCGGGCCATCGCCGACGAGGCCGAGGTGCGCGGCACCCGTGGCCGTTTTCTCGCCTCCCGGACCGATGCGCTGGCGGCGCTCCTCGGCGCGACGCCTGACCTGAAGGAGCGACGGTTGGGCGTCGAGCAGTCGAACACGTCGGTGCTGCTGGGGGATCGGCTCATCCTCAAGCTGTATCGGCTCCTGGAAGTTGGCGACAATCCGGACGTCGAACTGAGCGCCTTTTTGACCGATGCCGGCTTCGCCGATACGCCGGCGCTGGCCGGCGCCATCACCTACGAGAGCGATGACGGCCCCGCCGCGGCAGCGATGCTGCAGGCGTTCGTCCCCTCCACCGGCGATGCCTGGGCGGCCATGCTCAGCGCGCTGGCATCTGACCGGGCGCGCGCGACGGCCATGGCCGAGCGTATCGGCCAGGTCACGGCGCGTATGCACGCGGCGCTGGCGTCGCGTCCGGACCGCCCGGCATTCCCGGCCCGCGCTGCCACGGTCACCGAAACCGCGGCGTGGCGAACCTCGGCCGAGCGCCAGTTGGCGCAAGCCGTCACTGCAGTGAGCGGGGTGGCCCAGGCGGCAATGGTCGAGCAGGCGCCACGGATCACGGCGCGATTCGCCGATACGTTCGGCTCCGCCACTGGCGAGGCGCGCGTGAGTCGTGTCCACGGCGACTACCACCTGGGGCAGCTACTGGAGCGACCCGATGGCGGCTTCAGCGTCGTCGACTTCGAGGGCGAGCCGGCACGGCCACTCGCGGAGCGGCGCCAGCCGTCGTCGCCCCTGCGCGACGTGGCCGGCATGCTGCGCAGCCTTGACTACGCCGCTCGCACCGCCGAACGCTCGTCCGCCTTCGAAGCCGGCGCCTGGTTGGCCGACGCGCGAAGTGCGTTCATCGGCGCCTACGGCGGCATCGGTCCTGAAGAGGCCGGCTTATTGGACGCGTTCGAACTCGAGAAAGCGTGCTACGAAGTCCGCTATGAGGCGAACAATCGCCCGGACTGGCTCTGGCTTCCCATGGCTGCCGTGGAGCGGTTGACTGCCGGGTCCTGATCGGTTGCAGGAAGCGCGCCTGTGACGGCCGGGAACATGCTAGAACTGCCGTCGTGAACAAAGCCGACCTCCGACACCTTCAGCGATGCGTAGCACTGGCGACAGAGGCACTCGAGGCGGGTGACGAGCCGTTCGGCTCGGTGCTCGTTGCCATGGACGGGACCGTACTCGCCGAAGACCATAATCGTGTGGCCTCCGGCGACCGGACGCGGCATCCTGAATTCGAACTCGCACGCTGGGCGGCGGCCAACATGACTCCGCAGCAACGAGCATCGGCGACCGTCTACACGTCGGGAGAGCATTGTCCGATGTGCGCCGCCGCGCACGGCTGGGTCGGGCTCGGTCGCATCTGCTACGCGAGCTCGTCGAAGCAGTTGTCGGCTTGGCTCACCGAGCTCGGGGTGCCGCCGCCTCCCGTGGTCACCCTCCCGATCCAGGCGGTTGCTCCCGGCGTCGTGGTGGCGGGTCCAGTCCCCGGGCTGGCGGATCAGGTGCGCGACCTGCACCGGCGGTTCCACGCATCATCCTGAGAGGTCAAGCAAGCCGGTCGGACGGATCGGGGATGAGCCGGGTACCCTTCCACGGATGAGTTTGAACGATGCGCGCGTCCCCAAACCCGTGCGCTACGACCATGACCCGGCATGGCCCTGAGGGTCTGGCGCGGCGATCCGTATCCGCTCGGCGCGACCTGGGACGGGTCCGGCGTGAACTTCGCGCTCTTCAGCGAGAACGCCGAGGCAGTCGACCTTTGCCTCTTTGACGTGGACGGAGCCGAGCAGAAGATTCGCCTGACCGAACAGACCGATCTGGTCTGGCATGGCTACCTGCCCGACATCCGCCCGGGTCAGCGCTACGGCTATCGCGTCCACGGTCCGTACGAACCGAAGCACGGCCACCGCTTCAATCCGGCGAAGTTGCTCATTGACCCGTACGCCAAGCGCATCGACGGCCCGGTGAAGTGGGACGACTCGCTGTTCGGCTACCGCATCGGTGCGGAAGATGGCGAAGACGAGCTGGACGAGCGCGACAGCGCCGCGTTCGCACCGAAGAGCGTGGTCATCAACCAGGCGTTCGTGTGGGGCGACGATGCTGCCCCGCGAACCGGGTTCGACCGCACCCTGATCTACGAGGTCCACGTCAAGGGCTTCACGCAGCTTCACCCCGAGGTGCCCGACGAGCTGCGCGGCACGTACGCCGGCATGGGATCGGCTCCGGCGCTCGACTACCTGACCAACCTCGGCGTCACTGCCGTCGAGCTGTTGCCGGTGCACCAGCATGTCAACGATCGGCACCTCGTGGAGCGCGGCCTGAGCAACTACTGGGGCTACAACACCATCGGCTTCTTCGCGCCCGACGTGCGCTACAGCGCGACGGGGGAGCCGGTCAGCGAGTTCAAGACGATGGTCAAGCGGCTCCACGGTGCGGGGATCGAGGTTTTCCTCGATGTCGTCTACAACCACACCGGCGAGGGCAACCACCAGGGACCGACCATCAGCTTCCGGGGCGTCGACAACGCGGCCTACTACCGGCTCAGCCGCGAAGACCCGCGCTACTACGTCGATTACACCGGAACCGGCAACACGCTCGACGCGACGAGCCCCAAGGTGCTCCAGTTGATCATGGACTCGCTGCGCTATTGGGTCACCGAGATGCACGTCGATGGCTTCCGATTCGACCTCGCCTCAGCGCTGGCGCGCGAGATGTACGACGTTGACAAGCTCGGCAGCTTCTTCGACATCATTCACCAGGATCCGATCATCAGCCAGGTCAAGTTGATTGCCGAGCCGTGGGACGTCGGCCCTGGCGGCTACCAGGTCGGCAACTTTCCGGTCGGATGGGCGGAGTGGAACGGCAAGTATCGCGACACGGTCCGCCGCTTCTGGAAGGGCGTGGGCGGGCAGGCAGCGGAGCTGGGGTACCGGCTCAGCGGGTCATCCGACCTGTATGCGAGCTCCGGTCGCCAGCCCAACGCCAGCATCAATTTCGTCACGGCGCATGACGGGTTCACGCTCAACGACCTCGTCAGCTACACCTCCAAGCACAACGAGGCGAATGGCGAGGAGAATAACGACGGCGACAACAACAACGAGAGCATGAACTTCGGCGTCGAAGGCGAGACCGATGAAGAAGCGGTCATCGAGATCCGCGAGCGTCAGAAGCGCAACTACCTTTCGACGTTGCTGCTGAGCCAGGGTGTGCCGATGCTGCTCGGCGGCGACGAGATCGGTCGCTCCCAGGGCGGCAGCAACAATGGATACGCCCAGGACAACGAGATCAGCTGGTTCAGCTGGGACTTCAAGCGCCGGGATCGGCAGCTCCTGGCCTTCACCCGATCGCTCATTCGGCTCTTCAACGCCCACCCGGTGCTCCGTCGTCGCCGCTTCTTCCAGGGGCGGCAGATCCGCGGATCGCGCGTCAAGGACCTCACCTGGTACGCGACCGATGGATCCGAGATGAGCGACGAGCAATGGCAGGCGCCCGGCGTGAAGACGCTCGGGGTGCAGTACGCCGGCGATGCCATCGACGACCGCGGACCGCGGGGGGAGCGGATCACTGATGACACGCTGCTCGTGATACTCAACGCGGACGACCACCCGGTGGCGTTCACGTTACCCAACCACGAAGCGGCGAAGCGCTGGGAGCTCATCTTCGACACGATCCATCCGACCTTCGCCGCGGCGCACGGCGAGTTCGACGGGGGCGCAACCTATCGCGTTGCGGAGCGCTCGGTCGTGTGTCTGCGCCGCCTGCCGCGCATCCGCCGCCTCAGCGGGACGTGAACGTTCCGCGCGCGACGTATCGCGTGCAGATGCACGCCGGCTTCACGTTTGACGATGCGATCGCCATCCTCCCGTACCTCGCGGAACTCGGCGTCAGCCACCTGTACACGTCGCCGATCCTCCAGGCGATGCCCGGCTCCATGCATGGCTATGACATCGTCGACCACTCGCGCGTGAACTCGGAGCTCGGGGGTGAAGAAGGCTTTGACCGCCTGACCGATGCGCTGGGCGCGCACGGGATGGGCCTGGTCCTCGACATCGTGCCGAATCACATGGCCATTGGCGAGGAGAACCGATGGTGGTGGGACGTGCTCCAGCACGGTCGAGCCAGCCGCTACGCGGGCTACTTCGACATCGATTGGGAGCCGCCCGAAGCCCGGCTCCGCGACGTGATCCTTCTGCCCGTGCTCGCCGACCACTACGGCCGCGTGCTCGAGGCGGGAGGGATTCGGCTGGTCCGCGGCGAAGGGGGGGTGATGCAGGTGGCCTACGGCGACCATCGCTTCCCGCTCGAACTCAGCACAGCCGGTGAGCTGACCAGCGCCGAGGCGGTCGCGGCCATCAACGACGATCCGGACCGGCTCGATGCCCTGCTGGGCGCACAGCATTGGCGCCTCGCCCATTGGCGCGCGGCGTCGCAGGACCTCGGGTATCGGCGCTTCTTCGACGTCGACTCCCTCATCGGCCTGCGCGTGGAGGATCCCGATGTGTTCCGCGACACCCACGCGCTCATCCTGCGCTGGGTGGCCGAGGGGCGGGTCGACGGGCTGCGCATCGACCACCCCGATGGGCTGCGCGATCCGGCAGCCTACTTCGCGCGGCTGCGGGCCGCGGCGCCGAACGCATGGATCATCGCTGAAAAGATCCTGGAGCCGGATGAGGCATTGCCGACGGATTGGCCGATCCAGGGGACGACCGGCTACCGATTTGCCAACCTGGCCACCGGGCTCCACGTGGATCCGGCAGGGCAGCAAGGACTGGACGCCGTGTGGGCGGGGGTGGCCGATGCCGGTCCCGCGTGGGAGAAGATCGTGGCCGGCGCGCGTCGCGAGGTGCTCGCCGCACTGCTCGGAAGTGATCTCAACCGGCTCGCAGCGTTGTTCCTGCGCGTGTGCGAGGCTGATCGACGCCACCGTGACTACACGCGCCACGATCTCCGCCAGGCGCTCAGCGAGGTCGCCGCCGCACTCGAGGTGTATCGCACCTACGCGCGCCAGGGCGAGGCAGTGAGCGATCGCGACGCCGCGATCATTGAGCATGGGCTCACAGCGGCCGGCGAGCGACGCCCGGATCTCGACCCGGAGGTCTTCGCGTTCCTCGGCCGTATCCTGCGGCTCGATGTCGACGCCCCGCTCGCCACGGAACTCGCGATGCGATTCCAGCAACTCACCCCGGCGGCCATGGCCAAGGGCGTGGAGGACACTGCGTTCTATCGCCACCATCGGCTCGTGGCCCTCAACGAGGTCGGCGGCGATCCCGGTCAGTGGGGAACCGAGGTCGATGGGTTCCATCGGGCCATGGCGGTGGCGCAGGCAGATTGGCCGTTCGCAATGACGGCTCTCTCCACGCATGACACCAAGCGCAGCGCGGACGTCCGCGCGCGGATCGCCCTGATTTCCGAGGATCCCGAGGGCTGGCGCCGCGCGGTCGTCCGATTGACGGACGCATCGGCTCGGCATCGGCCTGATCCCGACCACCCGACGGCGGCGGATGCCTACCTGTTCTTCCAGGTCCTGGTCGGGGCGTGGCCGATCGACGCGGATCGGGCCGTCGCCTATCTCGAGAAGGCGAGCCGGGAGGCAAAACTGCGGACGTCGTGGACCGCTCCTCAGGGCGCATACGACGAAGCCTTGGCCGCGTTCGTGCGGGGCTGCCTGGGTGATCTCGGATTCGAGTCCGTCGTGGAGGCGATCGTCGCACCGCTCGTTGATCCTGGCCGGCGCGCCGCGCTGGCGCACCTCGCGCTCCAATTGATGGCCCCCGGCGTGCCTGACCTGTACCAGGGCAGCGAAGTGTGGGATCTGGCGTTGGTCGACCCGGACAATCGGCGTCCGGTGGACTATGACCGTCGCCAAAGGCTCCTCGAGGAGGTGCATGGCATGGACGCATCACAGGCATGGGCACGACAGGCTGAAGGCGCGCCGAAGATGTGGCTGATCCATCGGGCACTGGAGCTTCGAAAGCGATGCTCGGGGTCCTTCGGCCCGGATGTGAGCTACCGGGCGCTGCATGCTCGAGGCGATCAGGCATCAGCGGTCGTTGCCTTCGCGCGCGGGAATGCGGTGATCACCGTCGTGCCGCGACTGGTCCGTCGCATCGCCAGATCGGGGTGGCAAGACACGACCCTCGAATTGCCGCCCGGTCGCTGGCATGACCTGGACGGTGTCGAGCATGCGCACATCGCACGCATCGGCGACCTGTTCAACGCCTTCCCTGTTTCCATCCTGGAGCGCGTGGCATGAGTGATCGACCATCGGTCTGGGCACCGCTGGCGGAGCGCGTCGAGCTGTTCGTCGGCGGTGAGCGCCATCCCATGGATCGTGATGAGCGCGGCTGGTGGACGGCGGCCATCGATCTCGCGCCGGGAACCGACTACGGCTTCGTGCTCGATGACGGCTCGCCGATCCCGGGCCCACGCTCGCCGTGGCAGCCGGATGGGGTCAACGGCCTGTCACGCACCCTCCATCACGAGGCGTTCGACTGGACCGATGCCGGTTTCACCGCTCGGACCCTTGCCGATGCGGTCATCTACGAGATGCACGTCGGCACGTTCACCCCCGTCGGCACCTTCGACTCGGCCATCGATCGGCTCGCGGACCTGGCCGATCTGGGGATCACGCACCTCGAGCTGATGCCAGTCGCGGAGTTCAGCGGTGACCGCGGTTGGGGCTACGACGGCGTCCATCTGTACGCGCCGCACCACGCCTACGGCGGCCCGGAGGCCTTGAAACGGCTCGTGGATGCAGCCCACCGTCGTGGGCTCGCCGTCCTGCTGGACGTGGTGTACAACCATCTTGGGCCGGAGGGCAATCACTTGCGCAGCTACGGCCCGTACTTCACCTCGAAGTACGCGACGCCCTGGGGCGACGCCGTGAACTTCGACGATGCGGGCAGTCACGAAGTGCGTCGTTTCGTCGTCGAGAACGCGCTGATGTGGATGCGGGATTACCACTTCGACGGCCTCCGGCTTGACGCCGTGCACGCCATCTTCGACCAGTCGGCGGTGCACATCCTCGAGGAGATGGCCATCGCCACCACGGAGCTTGCGGCGGAGGTCGGACGCCGCCTGGTCCTGATCGCCGAGTCGGACCTCAACGACCCGCGCCTGACTCGACCCATCGAAGGAGGTGGCTACGGGCTGGACGCGGTCTGGGCGGACGACGTCCATCACGCACTGCACGTCGCGCTTACCGGCGAGGAGGCCGGCTACTATGCCGACTTTTCCGATGCCGATGCGCTGGCGCGCGCCATCAGCGATCCGTTCATGTATGCCGGACACTTTTCAGCCGTTCGAGATCGGCTGCACGGTCGGCCGCCGGGCGACCTGCCGGGGGATCACTTTGTGGTCGCGCTCCAGAACCACGACCAGGTCGGCAACCGGGCGTTGGGCGACCGGCTGTCTCACCTGGTCTCGGCCGGCCGTGTCCGGATCGGTGCCGCGCTGCTATTGACGATGCCGTATGTGCCGCTGATCCTGGCGGGGGCCGAGTGGGGAGCATCGTCACCGTTTCGCTACTTCACCGGCCATGCCTCACTCGAGCTGGCGCGCGCGGTGAGCGACGGTCGCCGAGAGGAGTTCAGTGGCTTCGGCTGGGAGCCCGCGGACGTTCCCGACCCGCAGAATCCGGATACGTTCGAGATCTCGAAGCTCAACTGGGGCGAACGTGGCCGCGAGCCACATGCCAGCGTTCTGTCGTGGTACCGCGATATGCTGGCACTGCGAGCCGCCACGCCAGCGCTGCGTGACTCCGATCGATCAGCCGTCGAAGTCACCCATGACGCCGAAGAGGGCTGGATCCTGGTCAGGCGCGGACCGATCAGCGTGGCCGTCAACCTCGGTGCAGAACCGGTGACGGTGCAGGTGGATGGCGTTCGCCGGCTCGCCTGGCCACCAGAACTTCAGACCGATGCCGGACGCGTGCACCTTCCACCCGATGCCGTCATCGTGCTCGAGCGACCCGGATGAGCTCCTCACTCGTCGGCGAGACGTACACCGATGCATTTGGCCGCGAACGGGCGATCGCGCCGGACGTTCGAGCAGCCGTCGTCGCCGCCCTCGGTCCGGAGGAATCCAGATCAGACGTCGTCAGGATCGTTCGGCGCGGTGCGCTCCTGCCGACTGTCGGAGACCTCACCCTCGAGGACGGGTCTGACCTCGGTCGCTCCGAGTTCATGCCGGCAGATGCGCCATACGGTTATCACCGATTGGCGCGGGATGACGGCAGCGAGCAGCTCCTCATCACCGGTCCGGGTCGCTGCCATTTGCCGCCGGACCTGCGCGCCTGGGGCTGGGCTATCCAATTGGCCACCACCCGATCGCGCAACAGCTGGGGGATCGGCGACCTGGCGGACCTTCGCGAGCTCAGTGAGTGGGCCGCGGCGGCGGGCGCAGGCTTCCTTGCCGTGGGCCCGCTGGGCGCGCCGAATCCAGGTCCGAATCCCGAGCCGAGCCCCTATTACCCGAGCACGCGACGCTTCGGCAACCCGCTGCACCTGCGAATCGAGGAGATTCCGGGCGTCGAGCGCCTCGGAGTCGAGCTGGCGGCTGCCGGCCACGCCCTCAATGCGGAACGACGGGTGGACCGCGCTCGCGTGGCGGTGCTGAAGATGGACGCGCTCGAGCGGATCTGGGGCGCCAGCCACGACCGCACAGAGTTCGAAACGTGGCGCATAGGGCGGGGGACGTCGCTCCAGCACTGGGCCGTGTTCGTCGTCCTCAGCGAGCAGTTCGGTGCGGGCTGGCAGCGATGGCCAGAGCCACTCCGTGATCCGAACGGGGCTGCTGTGGCGCAGGTCGCGGTGGAGCACGCGGACCGCGTCTCGTTCCACGCTTGGGTGCAGTGGTGCTTCGATCGTCAACTGCGGGACGCATCGGACCGGCTGATGCGAATTGCCGACATGCCGGTCGGCGTCGATCCGGGCGGCTTCGACGCGTGGGACTGGCAGGACCAGCTCGCGCTCCGGGTGTCAGTGGGCGCACCTCCTGATCGATTCAATACCGCGGGTCAGAGCTGGGGACTGCCCCCGTTCATTCCGAGTCGGTTGCGCGAGGCTGCGTATCGTCCATTCATCGAGACCATCCACGCGCAACTGCGCCACGCTGGCGGGTTACGGATCGACCATGTGCTCGGGCTCTTCCGGCTGTGGTGGATCCCGTCCGAGCAGGATCCAGCGCGCGGCGCCTACGTGCGCGCACATACCGATGAGCTGCTCGAGATCGTGGCGCTCGAGTCGGACCGCGCAGGGGCGCTGGTCATCGGCGAGGATCTCGGCACTGTTCCTTCGGGCGTGCGCAGTGAACTTCGTCGTCGCCGACTGCTCTCGACGCGGCTCGCACTATTCGAGCGCGGCCTACCCGCCGCCTACCCGCGACAGTCATTCGCCGGCGTGACGACCCACGACCTGCCGACCATGGCCGGAATATGGAGCGGCTCGGACCTCGACGACCAGGCGTCCTCCGGCATCACTCCCGACCCCGATGCGCTCGCCCTGCTCCGATCGCGCCTTGCCCGCGCCGCCGGCGTCGGCGCCCATGATGACGCGCCCGTCGATGAGCTCCATCGTCGTGTTTCAGCCTCGCCTTCCATGCTGGTCGCCGCGACGCTCGAGGACGCATTGCGCGTCGAGGAGCGCCCCAATATTCCCGGCACGGTCGCGCCGCAGCGCGACAACTGGTCGCTCGCTTTGCCCGCTCCGATCGAGGACCTGGCAAGCCACGGTCGAGTCACCTCCCTGGTGGCTGCCCTGGGTCGAGACCGCCCGTAACGCTGCGGTTGCACCCGGTGAGACCAACTTCGAACGAAGTCTGGCTTGCACGTCGGCTGTTCCACCCGGTGCAACCGGGTACGGGTGGGCTCGGGCCTCCTTCTACATTGGTGTCGCAGGGTGCAACTCCCAGCGCCGTCGTCAGCCGGGGCGGAGGATGAGGCCGCTCAAGGGCGGAAGAGAGACAACCGCAGAGAATGGCTGCCCGTGCCATGGAGATTCGATCGCCTCCACGCCGCCCATGTTGCCGAGGTTGGACCCGCCGTAATGCTCCGAGTCCGAGTTGATGGCCTCGACCCAGCGGCCGCCGACCGGCAGCCCCAGCCGGTAGTCATGGCGCGGGATCGGCGTCAGATTGAGCACGACCACCGCAACGTCCCCGTTGCCGCGACGGATCCAGGAGTAGACCGATGCCTCGACGTCGGAGGCATCGACCCAGGCGAAGCCATCGGCCTCATGGTCGGCCGCCCATAGAGCCGGCGAGGCCAGGTAGACGCGGCCGAGGTCCTCGATGAAGCGAGCCATGCCGCCGTGCATCGGTGCATCCAGGAGCTCCCACGGGAGTGCACGCTCGTGCGACCACTCCTCCCATGGGGCGATCTCGGCGCCCTGGAACAGGAGCTTCTTGCCGGGCTGGCCCCACATGTTGACGAGCAGGGCACGCAGGTTCGCGAATCGCTGCCAGTCGTCGCCGGGCATCTTGCGCAGCAGCGACCCCTTGCCGTGCACCACCTCGTCATGCGACAGCGGGAGGACGAAATGCTCGGTGCCGGCATACAGGCCGCGGAAGGTCAGGCGGTCATGGTGATAGCGCCGATGCACCGGATCCTCGGCAAAGTACTCGAGCGTGTCGTGCATCCAGCCCATGTCCCACTTGAAGCCGAAGCCGATGCCGCCGAGGTGTACCGGCCGCGTGATGCCGGGAAAGGAGGTCGACTCTTCCGCGATGGTCACCGCGCCGGGAAATCGGCCGTACACGCGCTGGTTCATCTCGCGCAGAAAGGCCATCGCCTCCAGATTCTCGCGGCCGCCGTGAACGTTCGGCGTCCACTCGCCGGCTTCGCGTGAGTAGTCGAGATAGAGCATCGAGGCCACCGCATCGACCCGCAGCCCATCGATGTGATAGCGATCCAGCCAGAACAACGCGTTGCTGACCAGGAAGTTGCGGACCTCGGCGCGGCCGAAGTCGAAGATCAGCGTGCCCCAGTCAGGATGCTCGCCGCGCTGCGGATCGGCGTGCTCGTACAGCGCGGTGCCATCGAAGCGGCGCAGAGCGAAGTCGTCAGTCGGAAAGTGAGCCGGCACCCAGTCCACCAGCACCCCGATCCCGGCGTTGTGCAGCGTGTCAACGAGTGCGGCGAAGTCGTCGGGGTTGCCGAATCGCGAGGTCGGCGCGAAGTAGCCGGTGACCTGGTAGCCCCACGAGCCGTCGAACGGATGTTCGGCCACCGGCAGCAGCTCGACGTGGGTGAAGCCGAATCGCCGGCAGTGTTCGACCAGCTTCTCGGCGGCCTGCCGGTAGCCCAGCCACGAGCCGTCGGGGTTGCGCATCCAGGAGCCGAGATGCACCTCGGTGGCCGCCATCGGGGACGTGTACGGATTGCGCGCGTCGCGTTGCTGCATCCAGTCCGCATCGGTCCATGGATAGACCGATGAATCCCAGACGCGTGACGCCGTCTCCGGTCGGACCTGCATCGCGAAGGCGAAGGGGTCGGCTTTGAGGCGCAGCTTGCCGTCCGCGCCCAGGATCTCGAACTTGTAGAGCTCGCCCTGGCCGATGCCGGGGATGAACAGCTCCCAGGCGCCCGAGGCGCCCATCGAGCGCATCGGCAGCAGGCGCCCGTCCCAGCGATCGAAGTCGCCCACGATCCGCACGCTCCGCGCGTTCGGCGCCCAGACGGCGAAGCTCACGCCCGCCACTCCTTCGTGGGAGCGTGGGTGTGCGCCGAGGACGTCGTACAGGCGCTCGTGCGTCCCCTCGCCGATGAGGTGCAGGTCGACCTCACCGAGCGTCGGTCCGAACCGATACGGGTCCTCCCGCTCCCAGGTCTCGCCGTCAGCAAAGGTGAAGCGAGTGCGGTAGGGCACGTCTTCGGGGATCTGCGCCGCCCACAGGCCGTCGCCCAAGGGTTGCATTTGTGTCGTGGTGCCGTCGGTGGCCACCAGCTCGGCGGC
>JBBSLF010000012.1:0-24290 GCA_038255505.1 Candidatus Limnocylindria bacterium | reverse complement strand
GGCTGGGGCGAGTCGCAGGTGCTCGGAACTCGCAACAACGCCGCGCTGGCCCACATCGCCACCTGGGACGGCAGCAGCGTGCTGGCCGTGCACAACTTCGCCGACGCGCCGGCAAAGATCAGCGTCCGCCTGCCAGCCGACACGGTGAGCGGCCGATGGCGGCACATCTTCGGCTGCGGCGGCGAGGAGCCTGCGATTGTCAACGGCCGGCTCAGCGTCGAGCTGCCGGCATACGGGTATCACTGGTTCGGCCGACGGGAGGGGGTCTGACGCTGGCTCCTTTGATCGGCATTCACGCCAGCCATGAGCAGTTTCGGCCGGATCGGTTGTTGCGGGTCGTCCAGGCTGCCGAGGCGGCCGGCTTCGATGCCGGCATGTGCAGCGACCACTGGGCACCGTGGAGCGAGGAGCAGGGCGAGTCCGGCTTCGCGTGGTCGTGGCTGGGAGCGGCGCTGGCGACGACATCCATGCCGTTCGGCGTGGTGAACGCACCGGGACAGCGGTACCACCCGGCCATCATCGCGCAGGCCGCCGCGACCCTTGGCGTCATGTTTCCCGATCGCTTCTGGATCGCCGTGGGCTCCGGGCAGTTGCTCAACGAGCACATCACCGGCGAACGTTGGCCGTCGAAGCCGGAGCGCAATGAGCGACTGCGCGAGTCCGCCGACATCATGCGGCGGTTGTGGGCCGGCGAGACCGTGTCATCTTCCGGTCACGTGAGGGTGTCCGAGGCACATCTCTGGACGCGGCCCGAGCGGCCGCCGATGCTCGTCGGCGCGGCGGTGACGCCGGAGACCGCCGGGTGGGTCGCCGAATGGGCGGACGCGTTGATCACGGTCGTACAGCCCGACGCTCAGCTGGACGCGGTCGTCGCGGCATTCCGTTCAAACGGCGGCGCGGACAAGCCGATGTACCTCCAGGTCCACCTCGCCTACGCACCCACCGATGCCGAAGCGCGCTCCGCCGCCTTCGCGCAGTGGGGCCAGAACTGCCTCGACAACAGCGTCATGACCTCGCTCGCGCATCCGGCCCAGGTCATGGCGGCGGCCGCGCACACCACCCCCGACGCACTCGACGGCGCGGTCCGCATCTCGTCGGACCCCGGGCGGCACGTCGAGTGGCTGGCACGCGACCTCGAACGCGGCTTCGACGGCCTCTACCTCCACGAAGTCGGACCGGAGCAGGAGCGCTTCGTCGAGGTCTTCGGCCGCGAGGTGCTACCGCGCCTCAAATAGGCTGGATGACCTCAAATCCCTCGCGCTGGGCGGCGAGGGCCAGGCGCTCATCGAGCGTCACGAAGGGCAGCGTATCGGGCCGTTCCTCCGACGCCGCTCGCGCGGCAGCCAACTGGAGTGCATCGGCCGCTCGCAGGCTGTGGGTGCGGAGCAGCCGTACGGCAACCGGCCGCAAGCGCGCAACAGGCTGAACTTCACGCCACGAGAAGGCGAGCGCGTCCAATCGATCCAGGGCGTCCAGCATGTCGGGAGCCGATATCGCCGACTCGCGTTCAAGACGCGCGAGAGCACCACTGCATTCAACTGCGGTCGTCCACCATACCGCCAACTCTGGATCAGTTTCGAATACGGTCCGGACTGTCGAGCTCGATAGTTCGGGAACGAGCATCGGTACGATGGCCGAGCTGTCCCAGAATCTCACCATCCCGATCGCCGGTCTTCGAGAAGCATCTCGACCGCGCTGACTCCAGGGGCGAGCTTGGGGAGTGGCTCGCGGAGGCGCTCGACCGGCGGCGCGCCACGGCCCGCACGGATGATCCCCGCTCGCTCCAGGCGCTGCATACGGCCGGTTGGGTCCGCATCTTCTGAAACAGGTTCGAGGCGGGCAACGGGAACGCCGCGGTCCAGGATGAGGATAGTTTCGCCAGCGCGGACGCGATCCAAAAGTGCGCTGAGCTGATTTTTCGTCTCAGTGACGCTCGCTGTCTTCATCTGGCTTTTCTAGCCTTTTGATACTTCTCTGTCAAGCTTGATCTGCCATCATGGTCTGTAACCCGCGCCTTCAGGCGGCCGGTTCCTCCTCGTCGGCGTGGGCGATGTGCGCCAGCTGGCGCCAGATGAGGACGAGGAACAGCGCGGAGCCCGCGAAGGCGAACCAGAACGGCGCCGTGACGCCGAACTGCTGGGCGAGCAGGCCGCCCACGCCGGAGCCGACGACCAGGCCGCCGAACACGCCGACGGTGTTCACACTGCCGACCCGGCCCTGGAGCTCGGTCGGCACGGCCCGCTGTCGTACGGTGACCGACGTCGTGCCCCACACGAATGCATGAGCACCGAATACGAAGAAGATCGCCATCGCCACCGCGGGAACGGTCGTGATCGCGAGGCCCAAGTGCGTGAACGTCTCGATGATGAGCCCGATACGCATGATGTTCCCGAGGCTGACGCGGCGCGTGATCCACCCGTACGCAACCATCCCCAGCAGCCCGCCCGCCGCGGACACCGTGGTCAGCAGCCCAAAACCGACCGCCCCCATGCCGAGCCGCTGGGTGGCGTACAGCACGAGAACCGACCACGCCGCGCCGAAGGTGATGTTGAAGATGAAGATCGTGAGAACCAGCGTGCGCACGGCCGCGTGGTGGCGGACCCATCGGAAACCTTCGGCGATGTCGTGACGGATGGCGGTGGACAGTTCCGGATCGCGGCGGTGCCTCGGTAGCGCGATCCGGCTCACGAGGAGCGCGCCCGTCGCGACCATGATCCCCTGGCCAACGAATGGCCACGCCATGCCCACCGCGAACAGGGCGGCGCCCACCGGCGGCCCGATCAGCTGGTTCACGGTGATGAATCCCGCCTGGATTCGCGCGTTGGCGACGGCAAGATCCTGGCGGCGCACCAGCATCGGCAGCAGCGTCTGCGACGAGTTGTCCGCGAATACTTCGGCGGTCGCGACCAGGAAGAGGGCGAGCAGGACCACCGCGATCGACACGGTCCCGGTCACGATCGAAGCGACGATGACCGCCAGCACCACGGCGCGCACCGCATCGACCGTCACCACGATCAGCCGGCGGTCGAGGCGATCGGACAGGGCCCCAGCGTACAGCCCGAACAGCAGCGGCGGGAGCCACTGGACCAGGGCTGCCAGCGCCACCACGAATGCGTCGTCAGTCAGGGAAGCAACGAGCAACGGTCCGGCGGCGAGTGCAATGCCATCGCCAAGGTTGCTGATCCACGAGGACGCCAGCAGCCATCGGAACCCGACGCCCAGTCGAAGAGGTGCCAGGACGTCAACGAATCGGCTCACAGGCGACGCAGGCTAGCAGCCTGAGAGATCCTCGGTAATGAGCCTCCAGTCAGGAACTCAGGTGCGCATCCCGCGCGGGACCGCCGGCGGCTCGACCTGGCGGCGCGGCGGCCGGATGGGCGAGACACCGACGACGCGCGGACCCACTCGAAAGATGGCCAGCGCGTCGCCCTGCTCTGGCCGGCCGGCGGACGGGTAGAGGATGCCGGCCCAGCCTTCGGCAGCAAGCGCGTGACCGACTTCCTGGAAGGCCGGCCAATCGGATCGCACCGGACGCGGCGCGGGCAGCCCGACACGCTCGAGGCGCGCGGGCGTGGAGAGATCGGCGACGTGGGGGAGGTCAACCCGCAGGCGCCACAGGTCGCGTGGCAGCGCCTGAGCAGGCGGGATGCCCAACTCCGAGAGGGCGCGGTACCACTCCGCCCACGCCGTCTCCTCGCTATCGGCGGCGTAAAAGGCGCCGATCACCTCGCCGCGTTGCCAGCGCCCGTCCGGCGCCGGATCGGGCCAGTACCAGATGTCTCCGCCCGACACGACGTGCCGCCACCAAGTGCCGCGGATTCGGCAGGGCTCGACATCGAGCGGCAGCGAGGCTACGCCGGGCTGCCGATCTCGAGCTGGCCGATCAGCTTGGCCACGCGCCGATAGTCGCCCTGGCGGATGAGATCTATCGGCGCCTCGTCGTCAAGCGCGGCCAGTGGCTTGCGCAGCCAGACCGGCACGTAGCTCGGCCGGATCACGTACGCCAGGCGCTCCACGATCGACGAAAGCTCGACCACCCGCTGTGCCCGAATGCCGCTTGGCCGTCGCTGGCGGCGCAGCCAGGCGCCGACGGTGCTGCGCTGCGCTCCGGTGGCCGCCGCGATATCGGCATCCGACAGGTGGCCCACCTCGCGAAGGCGTGCCACCTCATCAGCGTAGGCGGGAGCGATAGCTGCTCGCATGAATCTTGGACCATGTAGCGGAAAAGTGGCCATATTGTGCCACGATTACGCAGCCGCACGCCACGGCGCCGGGAACGTGGGTGAACTGGTCGGGGCGAGAGGACTCGAACCTCCGACCTCGTCGTCCCGAACGACGCGCGCTACCTACTGCGCCACGCCCCGACCGAAGAGCCGCAATCCTAGCAGGCGATCCGCTCCCCGGTCCAACGCGCGTAGGCAATCGACACTCACGGATCCGACGCGGGCCAGTTCGGGATCTCATCGGTCACGTCGATGAAGTCGTAGAAATGCAGATAGTCAGCATGGGCGTAAACACGATCGTCGAGAAGAGGAAGGTCGACGTCGAAGACGGCATTGAGGACGACGCGGAAGGTGTTCACCGGCGTGATCGACTGGTACAGCCCGGCATCCTCCGGGTCCACCCCTGGCAGGCGAATGGCGTTCAGGATGCGAAACTTGATCTCGAGCTCGTTCCCCGTTGCCTGGTCCCACTTGAAGGTCTCCCCATTGGCCGCGTAGCGCGCCGGAAACGGTCCTTCATCGGCCTGGATGATGATGACTGGCGGATCATCCGACGGTCGAGCCTGGATCTCGTCGATCATCTCGAGGATCTTGGTGTTGGTGAACTCCAGCTGTCGGAGGTACTCCTCCTCTGGACCGCGATCCGCCGCCTCGCCGGCGGTCACGTCGCTTCCGTCTCGGTCAAAGACGTACGGTGGATGTGGGATGAGGAAGTGGGCGAGGACGAACTGCGGCCCGGGCACCTGCGGGACCTCGCGAAGCCGATCGAGCTGAAAGAGCGTGTAGTTTCGGAACTCTTCGGAACGGCTATCCACCTCATCGGACCACGTTGCCAGCAAGCCTGCCAACGTGGTCTCCACCAGCTCCAGCCAGAACTCCGAGGCACCCTCGTAGCGCAGCGTGATGTCGGCGTCCACGTTGCTCGCGGTGGGGGTCCAGTAGCTCGGGATGAGGAAGAACTCGTAGCCAAGCTCCTTGAGGCTGGCCGGGACCGCCAGGTGGTCCTGGAAGCGTCGGTGGATGACACCCTGGTCGGCGGGCGTCGCCGCGTCCGCATTCAACTCGTCGCCGTCGAGATACTCCATGTTGAGGGAGCTGGTCAGCGAGAGGCCCGTCTTGGGGTAGTTGGCCATGCTGTCGCGAGGCACGTAGAAACCGCGCGCCTCGAGCTCGCGCAGGAAGGGCTCGTTGTCGAAGTCGAAGTGGCGCTCGAGCGCCCGCGAGCCGGCGTATCGGTCGAAGATCAGGTAGTAGATGTCAGGTCGCTCGGCATTGTGGCCAGCCAGTGGTCCCCCAGGCGAGTCAGCCACCGCTCGCGGGGACGCCCGCGCGAATGCGAAGTCGGCGAGCCCCACGAGGGTGAGAATCAAGGGGATCGCCACGAACAGGTTGAGATACGGAGTCGCGAATCGTGCGCGGGCGCGGACCCGCCATGCAACCAACTGACCGATGCCAGCCGCCACGGCCCACACGGCGAGAAGGATCCACTGGTTCCCGAGGAACTCACCCACCAGGTTCCAAGCGTGACCGAACCCGAAGAATGCCGCGACCAGCACACTGGCGGCGATCCCGCCGCGATGCACATCGCGGAAGAGCGCGGTACCGAGGAGAAGGAGTACGGCTGCGCCACCGATCGCGGCCCCCAGTGGAAACCAGAGGGCTTCGAAGGTCATCTGGTCTTCGACGTTCTCGGCGAAGAGAAAGAGGACCGGGTACGCTGCGAGAAGGATTGGATGAAGCACCCAGCGGTGCAGGCGTGGAAGGGACATGCGCATCCATGATGCCCGACCGTGGCGCCGCGCGCGCGGGCAGCAAAATGTCCCGAAGGAACCGCGGCGATCGTTGAGGTGATCTCTGACCGACCAGCTGCCCCTTCAGGACGCCCATATTGTCGGTCGGGCAGTCGGTCGCGATCAAGCCCCTTTGTCCACGAAGTTAGATAGGATGGCGGGAGTTATCCACACGCCATCCCAAGGAGCTGTCGGGCCGATGATCGTCTCCGTCGTTCGCATGACGTTGGTCGCCCTGGTGGTGGCCGTTCTCCCGATGACGCTGGTTGCAACGATGCCGGCCCGAGCGGCGACGCACACGGTCGAAATAGCCGACTTCGCCTTCGCCCCCGCGACGCTGACCATCACCGTCGGCGACACCGTGACTTGGACGAATCAGGATGCGGTCGCTCACACCGCCACGAGCACCGCGGGTGTGTTCGATTCCGGCGACCTGGAGCAGGGTGAGTCGTACTCCGCCACCTTCACCGCGCCCGGCACGTACGACTACCTGTGCACGCCGCACCCGTCGATGACTGGACGAGTCGTGGTGGTCGCCGCCGCGGCGACCGCGGTGCCGACCACGCAAGCTCCGACCTCGGGCGCACCCCTCCCGGATGTCGCGATCGAGCGCGAGGCGGGCATCAACCTCGCTCAGATTCTTGGCGTCGCGTTCCTCATACTGGGCGCAGGCATCGCGGCCGTCCGGGTGCGTCAACAGCGCTGAACGCGTAGCCCAATGCACCTGATGGTCCGGTTCCAAGAGCGCCTGGCAGGAGCGATCAGCTCGTAGGCTCCGAGCCCAGATCCTCGCGAGGTATGGAAGCCAAGGTCGGATGCAGTCGATCTCGCTCCGACAGGAGTGGCGTGGCCGCCGGCCACGGGATCGCGAGCTTCGGGTCGTCCCAGGCAACCCCCCGTTCCTCGCTCCCGTCATAGGGCGAGCTCACCTTGTAGGCCACGTCCGCCACTTCGGACAGCACGGAGAAGCCATGCGCGAAGCCGATGGGCACGAAGAGCTGGCGATGCGTCACGTCATCGAGCTCGAATGCCTCGAATTCGCCGAAGGTGGGCGAACCGACACGGATGTCGACCGCGACATCCCAAATCGAGCCGCGCGCCGCGCGGACGAGCTTTGCCTGGCCGGGACGGCGCTGGTAGTGCAACCCGCGCAGCGCGCCACGCGAGGAACGCGAATGATTGTCCTGCACGAATTCGACGCTGATCCCGGCCGCTTGATAGGCCTCGCGGCCATACGTCTCCACGAAGAAGCCGCGCTCGTCGCCGTGGACGGCCGGCTCTAGCAGAACCAATCCATCCAACCGTGTTGGAAGGCGTTGCAACGAGGTCATGCGGTCGGCTTCGCGAGCAGTCCACGGGCGCACTCGACCGATGCCGGACGCCAGTCCATCTCCGCCACGCCCGCCGACGGTGCCAGCACGGCGCGCAGCGGGGGCGTCGACGCCCGCTCGAACGTGGAGAGCGCCACCGGATCGACGTCCACCCTGATACCGGCGGCCTCGAGGGCGACCTGCGCCCAAGCCAGCCGCGAGACAGCCGGCACGCCCGCAACGTGAACCACGCTCCGCCGGTCATCCTGCGTGACCAGCGAAACGATCGCGGCAGCAAGGTCGGGCGTCCATGTCGGATTGCCGATCTCATCGCTGACCAGCCGCAACGGCTGGCCGACATCGGCGGCATGAGTGGCTGCGGCGAGAATCTTGGTCACGAAGTTGGTGCCGCCCGGTCCAAAGAGCCACGCGGTGCGCACGATGAGGTGACGGGGATTGGCCGCCACCACCGCACTTTCACCCGCGAGCTTCGAACGACCGTAGGCGTTGATCGGGTTCGGATCGTCGTCCTCGTGGTACGGCCGATCGAGCGTCCCATCGAACACCTCGTTCGTGCTGACCTGGACGATCAGGGCGTTGCGCGCGGCGGCAACCGCGGAGACGGACCCCGCGGCCTCGCCGTTGATCCGCATGGCGCGCTCGGGATCCCGTGCGCAGCCGTCGACATCGGTCCAGGCAGCCGAGTTGACGACGACATCCGGGTCCCAATCGAACAGCGCAGCGGGCTTGGTGATGTCGAGGTCGTCGTGTGAGAAGCCGCGTACCTCGTGCCCATTGGCTTCGAAAGCGGCGACCAGCTGTCGACCGAGCTGCCCGGCAGCGCCGGTGATCGCGACCCGCACGCCTATTCCACCGCGGTGCCGGCCGCCAGGCGATCCCCGTACTGGCGCCGGTAATACTCGAGATACTCCCCGCTCTTGAGCGGGCGCCACCAGTCGGCGTGGTCGAGGTACCACCGGATGGTGGCGTCGAGTCCCTCGTCAAAGGTATGCGCCGGCGACCATCCAAGCGAGCGCAGCTTCGAGCAGTCGACCGAGTAGCGCCGATCATGACCCGCCCGGTCCGGGACGGACCGCACGAGCGACATCGGCTTACCCATGCGCTCCAGGATCGTCCGCGTCAATTCGAGGTTGGTGAGCTCGTTTCCGCCGCCGATGTTGTACGTCTCGCCCGGCTCCCCGTGCGCCAACACCGTCTCGAGCGCATCGACGTGGTCGTCGACGTAGAGCCAGTCGCGGATCTGCAGGCCGTCGCCATAGAGGGGCAGCGGCTCGTCGTCGATGGCGTTGGTGATGAACAGCGGGATCACCTTCTCCGGATAGTGGTACGGCCCAAAGTTGTTGCTGGCCCGGGTCAGGAGCGTCGGCAACCCGTAGGTCGCGTGATACGCACCGACCAGCAGGTCACCACCCGCCTTGCTGGCCGAGTACGGACTCCGCGGCTTCAGCGAGTCTTCCTCAAGCGAACTGCCTTCGGGGACATGGCCGTACACCTCATCGGTGCTGATCTGGAGGTAGCGGCCATGGCCGTGGCGGCGCGCAGCTTCGAGGAGCACGAACGAGCCGTACACATCGGTTCGGATGAATGCATCGGGCTCTTCGATGCTGCGGTCGACGTGCGACTCGGCGGCGAAGCTCACGATCGCGTCCGCCTCTGCCGCCAGCGAGTCCACGACTTCAGCATCCGCGATGTCGCCGAGCACGAACCGATAGCGAGGGTCATCTTCGACGGGTGCCAGGTTGGCAAGGTTGCCGGCGTAGGTGAGCTTGTCGAGGACGGTGATGCTCAGGTCCGAGTGCCGTTCGAGCATGCGCCGAACGAATGCAGAGCCGATGAAGCCCGCTCCCCCGGTCACCAGCAACCGCCGCGGCAACGTCACTTGCCTGCCTCGACCTCGGCTGGATCGTGCCCGGTCTCGATCGGCTGATCGCCGGCGAAGGTGGCCGCGAAGCGGTGGGCGTCAAGCAGCGATTCAATCGTGCCGGCGTCCTCCCAGCCGCCTTCGAAGACGGTATGGCTGAGCGAGTGCTGGCGGAGGTAGTGATTGAGCAGGTCGGTGATCTCGAACTCGCCGCGGGCGGAGGGCTCCAGGGTGTCGATGACCTCGAAGACGGACGGCCGGAACAGGTAGACACCGATAGGAATCAGGTTGCTCTTCGGATGCTCCGGCTTTTCTTCGAAGTTGAGCAGCGTCCCGTCCGCGTCGAACTCGGCGACGCCGAAGCGCTCCGGGTCCGGGACCTCCTTGAGGACGGCGCCGGCCTGGGCGTCGCCGCTGGTGAACTCATCCGCGAATGGGCGCAGCTCTCCGCGCAGGATGTTGTCTCCGAGCACGATCGCGATCGGATCGGTCCCGGCGAACTCTCTCGCGAGACCGATGGCGTGCGCGATCCCGAGCGCTCCGCGCTGGTAGCGATAGGTCAGGTTGAGACCGATGTCGGACCCGTCGTGCAGGAGCTCCAGGATGTCGCCCACCGATCTGCCGCCGACCACGACCATGATCTCCTCGCAGCCCATCTCGCGCAGGGTGAGCAGCGGGTAGTAGATCATCGGCCGGTCATAGACCGGCAGGAGATGCTTGTTCGTCACCAGGGTCAACGGAAAGAGTCGCGATCCGCTGCCACCGGCCAGGACGACGCCTTTGAGAGCCATCCCTCGCAGGATACCCGCTACCGCGGGGGCAGCTCCACGAGACGCGCGTCGACGATGCCGTCAACGGCCCGAACGCGCTCGAGGACCGATGCGTCCGGCGGATCATCAACCGACACGAACATCATGGCCTCTCCACGCTCGGAAAGACGGGACAGCTCGAGCGACGAGATGTTGATGCCGGCATCGGCCAACATGGTTCCGACGGCACCCACGATCCCCGGACGATCGTGATGGCGCGTGACCAGCATCAACCCGCTGAGCTCGGCGTCGATGGCGAAACCGTCGAGCCCGGCGAGGTGCGGCCGGCCGTGGGCCGTCGATCCGGCCAATTCGAGCAGCGGCTCACCCTCGGCCGGTCCCACGCCGAGCGACACGAGCGATGCCCACGGCTCGGAGGCCGGGGTCCGCGTTTCGCGTACCGTCAGGCCGCGCTCGCGAGCGACGAGATCGGCGTTCACTGCATTGACTCGCTGATCGGTGACGGCCTCGAGCAGGCCGGCAAGGGCCGCTGTGCGAATCGGCGCGCACTCACCCGCCGCGATCTCGCCGGCGTACGTCAGCGACAACGCGTCGAACGCGCCGGGCGCCAGTTGGCGTGCCAGCAGCGCCAGCCGCCGGCCGAGCTCTACATACGGGCGCAACCGTGGTGCCACGTCAGGCGCGACGGAGGGGGCGTTGATCGCGTACGGCGGAGTCACGCCGTCGAGCGCCATCAGCACCTGCTCGGCCATCTCGATGCCCACGCGGTCCTGTGCCTCCGCGGTCGATGCCCCGAGATGCGGCGTCAGCACCAGGTTGGGCGCGTCGCGCAACGGGTTGTCGACCGCCATCGGCTCAACGGCGTAGACGTCGATGGCAGCGCCCGCCAGGTGTCCGGACCGAAGCGCATCGGCAAGGGCGGACTCGTCCACGATACCGCCGCGGGCGACGTTGAGGACGAATGCACCCGGCTTCGTGGCCTCGAGCTGCGCGCGTCCCAGCAGCCCGCGCGTGTGCGAAGTCAGCGGCGTATGCACGGTGATCACGTCAGACCGATGCAGCAGCTCCGCCATGCCCACCAGCCTCGCCCCGAACTCGGCCGCCTGTTCTTCGGTCAGGTAGGGATCGCTGGTCAGGATCCGCATCTCGAAGCCGGCCGCACGGCGAGCGACCGCCTTGCCGATCTTGCCCAGGCCGATGATGCCCAGCGTCTTGCCGCGCAGCTCGCGCCCGGTGTAGCGTCCGCGCTCCCATTCGCCGCCGCGGACCGAGGCGTCGGCATCGGGGATGTGACGCAGCAGGGCGAGCATGAGGGCAACGGTATGCTCCGCTGCGGCGATCGTATTGCCGGTCGGGGCGTTCACGACCATGACCCCCGCTCGGGTCGCGGCCTCCACGTCGATACGGTCGATGCCGACCGAGGCCACGCCCACGACGCTCAGACGCGGCGCGGCCGCACCAAGCAGCTCGGCGTCGACGCGGGTCTGGGAGCGCACAACCAGCGCGTCCCATCCGCCGCCCTCCTCGAACAGCTGCAGGACTTCGGCGCGCGCCAGTCCGAGCCGAACATCGGTCTCGTGCGCGCTTGACAGAAGTTCAGTCGCCGGAGCCGCCACCGGCTCGACGACGAGGATGCGTGCCATGCGAGCCGAGTGTACCGGGCACGCACTGATTCTCAAGCATCCAGCCTATCGCTCATGCCAAGGCTGCCGCCCGTTACACACCGCCACCACACCGATGGCGAGAATAGCGAACGCCACGACGATCACTACCACCATCATCCATGCCAGGACAACGAGTGCAAGCGGGACCTGATCGCGCACCCAGATGAGCATCGCCACGCAACGAGGATGGCGCGCACCGCTTACTGCGCGCTTACTGCGCGCTTACTCCTCGCTTACCGGCTTGCCCAGATGCGAGGTTTCGTGCAACGCCAGTACAATCCGGTGGACCGCAGTGGGAAGAGAACCCTGAACCATCTCGATGACTGATCGCCCCGACTACCGTCTGTCGCATCTTCAGATGCTCGAGTCGGAAGCCATCCACATCTTCCGCGAGGTGTCGGCCGAGCTCGAGCGGCCCGTCCTCATGTTCTCAGGCGGCAAGGATTCGATTGTCATGCTGCACCTGGCGGAGAAGGCCTTCTGGCCGGCGCGCATCCCGTTTCCCGTGCTGCACGTTGATACCGGCCTGAACTTTCCTGAGGTGATCGCGTTCCGAGACCGACGCGCGGAAGAGCTCGGCGTCCAGCTGATCGTCGCATCCGTCCCCGATGCGATCGAGCGCGGCGTCGTGCATCCGGAGCCGAATGGATCCCGCAATCGCATCCAGACGCCGGTCCTGCTCGAGGCAGTGCGCCAGCACCGGTTCACAGCCCTGTTCGGTGGCGCGCGGCGTGACGAGGAGAAGGCACGCGCGAAGGAGCGCATCTTCAGCTTCCGTGACGAGTTCGGGCAATGGGATCCGAAGAATCAGCGACCCGAGCTCTGGAGCCTGTACAACGGTCGCATCCATCTCGGAGAATCGATCCGCATCTTCCCACTCTCCAACTGGACCGAGCTCGACGTCTGGCACTACATCGACGCCGAGAGGCTGGAAATTCCCGACCTATACCTGGCGCGAGAGCGGGAGGTCTTCGAGCGCGACGGCATGCTCTACGCTTCGAATGAGATGTCCATCGCCAAGGTCGGCGAGGCGCTGCTGACCGAGACCGTCCGGTATCGGACCATGGGCGACGCCAACCTGACCGCGGCGGTTCGCTCCGAGGCCGACACGATCGCCAAGATCATCGAAGAGATCGCGGCCACGCGACTCACGGAGCGCGGCGCTACTCGCGGCGACGACCGCGTCAGCGAGGCGGCCATGGAAGATCGCAAGAAAGAGGGGTACTTTTAGATGGACCTGCTCAGGTTCGCCACCGCCGGATCGGTGGACGACGGGAAGAGCACGCTCATCGGTCGGCTGCTGTACGACACGAAGTCGATCTTCGAAGATCAGATGGAGGCGGTCGAGCGCACCAGCCGCCTGATGGGCGACGAGTACACCAATCTCGCCCTCCTGACCGATGGGCTGCGTGCCGAGCGCGAGCAAGGCATCACCATCGACGTCGCCTATCGGTACTTCGCCACGCCGCGTCGGAAGTTCATCATCGCCGACACCCCGGGGCACATCCAGTACACGCGCAACATGGTCACCGGAGCGTCGACGGCTGACCTGGCGATCGTGCTCGTCGACGCACGAAAGGGAATGGTCGAACAGAGCCGCCGGCATGCCTTCCTGGTGACGCTGCTGCGCGTCCCGCACCTCGTGGTTGCCGTCAACAAGATGGACCTCGTCGACTACGCTGAGGACGTGTATCAGGCGATTCGCGATGAATTCACCGCGTTCGCGACGAAGCTCGACGTGCCTGACCTGACCGTGATCCCCATCTCAGCTCTTCGTGGCGACAACATCGTCAGTCGATCGGACGCGATGCCCTGGTATGACGGCCCCTCGCTGCTGCACCACCTCGAGAACGTGCACGTGGCGAGCGATCGCAACCTGATCGACGTCCGCTTTCCGGTGCAGTACGTCATCCGACCGCAGTCGACCAAGTTCCCCGACTACCGCGGCTACGCGGGGACGGTGGCGGGCGGCGTCCTCAAGACCGGTGACGACGTCGTCGTGCTGCCGAGCGGCCTCGAGAGCAGGATCGCAGGCATCGAGTCCATCGACGGTCCGGTCGCGGAGGCCTATCCGCCGATGTCAGTCACCGTGCGCCTGGAGGATGACCTCGACGTGTCCCGCGGTGACATGATCTGCCGCCCGCACAATACGCCACAGCCTGCGCAGGACATCGACGCCATGGTGTGCTGGATGTCCGACACGCCACTCACTGCTGGGCGGCAGCTCGCGATCAAGCACACGACACGCTCGGCCCGGGCGGTCGTACGACAGCTGCGTTACCGGCTCGACGTGAACACTCTGCATCGTGACGAGACCGCGGACACGCTCCGCCTGAATGACATCGGTCGCACCCAGCTCCGAACCACGTCGCCGCTGTTCATCGACGAGTACCGGCGCAACCGCACCACCGGCGGGTTCATCCTCATCGACGAATCGACCAACAGCACCGTCGGCGCAGGGATGGTGATCGGCGCCGACTGATGCGGCGATTCGTGCGGATCATGAAGCCTCGCGCTGCATGGGTGGGCGGCGTGCCCGCGGCGCCGCCGAGCCGATGGTCGCTCAGAGCGGGAACACGAGCGGGATGAGAAGCATCTGCATCACCGCGCACAGCAGCGTCAGCGGCGCGCCCATACGGGCGAAGTCCGTGAACCGATAGCCGCCGAGCGAATAGACCATCATGTTGGTCTGGTACCCGATCGGTGACAGGAACGACAGGCTCGCCGACAGGGTCACGGCAATGATGAATGGCCGCGGATCCGCACCGATGACGAGAGCCGTAGCGAGGCTCACGGGGAACATCAGCACTGCGGCCGCGTTGTTGCTCACCAGCTCGGTGATGATGATCGTCGCCAGGATCATGCCCGCCAATGCGCCAAGCGGTCCGAGGGGCTGCGTCACGCCCGCGAGCAGCTCTGCCCCGGTCACGGCCAATCCGCTCGACTCGACCGCGGCGCCAAGGCCGAATGCGGCGGCAATGAGCACGACGAGGTTCAGATCGATGGCATCCCGCGCCTGGCGCACGGTCAACGTGCGCGTCGCGAGGACCAACAGCGCGGCGAGGATGGCCGACTGGAGAAGTGGAAGGACTCCGAATGCGGTCAGTCCGATGAAGCCGGCCCCGATGGCCGTGACGGTCCACGCCTTGCGTGGCTGCGTCGGCGGAATGCCCGAGAGCGACGCGACGACCAGGAAGTCGTCTCGGTCGCGCCAGCGACTGCGAAAGCTCGAGTCGGCCAGGACGAGGAGCGTATCGCCGAATCGCAGGCCCACGTCACCCAGCTTCGCGTCGATGCGATAACCGGCCCGATGGATCGCAACGACGGCACCACCGTATCGGGCGCGAAAACCAACTTCCCGCAGGGTGCTGCCTGCGAGGTCGCCGGCTCCCACGACCACTTCGAAGAAGGCATGGGTGCCGCGGGCAAGGGCATTGATCTGGCGGTTCTCCGACGACGAAAGCCCCCTCGTTCGCTGCAGGTCGACGATCTGGTCGACGCGGCCAACGAACGTCAACAGGTCACCCCCCTCGAGGATCTCATCGGGGGCGACCGGCGCGATGACGCGCGCGCCGCGCTGCACCTCGATCAGGAAAACCCCATGGAGATGCCGCAGGCCAGCCTGCTCGACGCTCCTGCCATCAATGGATGCCCCATGCGTCACTTCCATGGTGACCGTGAAGTCACGACCCGTGCCCGCGAGGTCGTCACGGGCCGTGCCACGGTCGGGGAGCAGCCACGACGCGAAGAAGACGATGAACAAGCACCCGGCGGCTGCGATGGGAAGGCCGATGGGCGTGAGCTCGAAGAGGTCGAGACGCTCCATGCCGGCCTCAGTGAGGAGCCCGGAGACGGTCAGGTTGGTTGACGTACCGATGGTGGTGATCACGCCGCCAAGCACGGCGGCAAAGCTCACCGGCATGAGGAATCGGGACGGCGACAGCTTCCTGCGCGCCGAGACCTCGATGAGTGCCGGCGCCGTCATCGCCACGAGTGTCGTGTTGTTCAGAAACGCGGACAGTCCAGCAAGGGGAAATACGAGGCGGGCGAGGAGTGCCCGCGGCATCCTGACGCCCGCGAACAGCGCTTCCACCACGGGCTGCATGATCCCGGCTGCATCGACGGCGCGCCCGACCACGAGGAGCGCTGCGATCACGAACGGGGCCTCGTTGCCGAAGCCCGCGAATGCCTCTTCGGCATCGATGACGCCGATCAGGAAGAGCAGCATCGTGGCGCCGAACATCGCCACCGCGGGCTGGATGGCCTCCCGGGCCATGGCCACGACCAGCATCACGATCACTGCCAGCGTGATCCAGGCTTGGAGCTCCATCATGAATGAATCATCGGCGGCTACAATTCCTCTAGCTGCCGGATCAACAACCCTGCCGCCGACGCAAGGGGAGAATACCGCGGATCCAGCGGGTGCGGCCGCGCCGAGAGATCGAGCCTGACATGGCGGTCCTATGCGATGCGGCGTCGCTGGGTGGGTCGATCGCGATCCGCTGCGGGTGGGGCATTGCCAATGGGGCTACTGCTCCTCCCCGATCCGTAGACCCGTCCATACTGAACTGCCATGAATTAGAAGGGCCACGACTTCAAGATCCTGGCCGTGGCGCACGACGATCCGCGTTGGGATGCAACCAACCGGCTCGAGGATCTCTCACCGCATCGGCTGCTCGAGATCGAGACCTTCTTTCGCACCTACAAGACCCTGGAGAACCGACCGACCGAGGTGCGTGGCTGGCTGGGTGTCGAGGACGCCTGGCGCATCATCGACGCGGCCATGACGGCAGGCGCCGCCGCCCCGACCGTGCCAGCCGCAGAGCCCGGAACCTGGCGCTGACTCAGTCGGAAAGGGCGCGGTGGAGGAATGCCGCCATCTGACCGCGCGTCACGGAGCCGTCGGGGCAGAACGTGGTCGCCACTCCACCGCAACCGAACGTGATGCCGGCCTCGCGCAGTCGGTTGATGGCACTTTCGTGCTTGTTGGAGTTGTCATCGGTGAAGTAGTCGCGTGAGGCGGGGGGCAGGTGGAAGGCGCGTGCCAGGAAACTGGCCATCTGCCCACGGGTCACTACGCCCTTGGGACAGTACAGCGTGGCCGTTCCACAACCTCGAGTGATGTCGGCCATCGCGACGCGATTGATGCGGCTCTCGTGCTTGTTCCCGTTGTCATCGGTGAAGTAGTTGCGTGAGGTTGCTGGGAGCTCGAGAGCACGGCTCAGGAAGGTGGCCATCTGGTCACGCAGAACCACGTTGTTGGTGCAGTACAGGTCCGGCGCACAGCCCACGGTGATGCCGGCATCCCACAGCCACGCGATGTCACTCGCGAACTTCGAGCCGCTCCAGTCATTCACACAGGCATTGCCGCGCGAGTGCAGCGCCACGGCGTTCGACCCGGCTGTCCAGCTGATGTTCGCGTAGTCACATTGGTTCGTCTCGTTGTTCTCGACGAAGAAGCTGTAGGGGTCCACGTTGGCGCGGATCGTGAAGGAGCCCGATGGCAGATCGGTGATGTCGACCCACTGCCAGGCCAGGTACCACTTGTACTCGTCGCCCCAACCGACGCTGATCCCCATGCGGTTGCTGAGCTGGTTGCGATCCATGCCGCACCCCGAGCCGCGGTAATGCGGGGATCCACTGGCACCGGGCAGCCCGAGCCGATACGGATCGCTGTCGAGGAAGCAGAAACCGACCTTCGCGCCGCGCGTCGTCCCGCGGGAGCCCCACAGGTCGTAGCGCATCATCTCCTGCACGTGCCAGTGATCGTGGCCATCGCCCGAGTACTTGGCCAC
This sequence comes from Candidatus Limnocylindria bacterium, assembly GCA_038255505.1. Classification (GTDB taxonomy): domain Bacteria; phylum Chloroflexota; class Limnocylindria; order QHBO01; family QHBO01; genus JACDBZ01. The sequence continues at coordinate 6,856 of JBBSLF010000012.1, read as the reverse complement.
CGCACCGGTGGTGACGCGACGTGCGACGCGCGACGTCGGCGAACTGCCCTCGTGGATGATCTGGTCCATGACCATCGGCTGCGAGGTCGATGCTCGGTGGCCACGCACCTCGAAGGGTCCCTCGCCGACGTTCACCATCATGGCCGTGAAACGGAGCATTCGCCTGCCGTTGACCCATTGGATCTGAAAGTCACTCAACGGTGCCATGGCGAGGTCCGGCACGGCCTCCTCGCCGGCGGCGACGGCCGGAGCCCTGGCCGAGCCGATGAAGCTCACCCCTAGCGCCAGGACCAGCGCCAGAAGGCCATGGATGCCTCGGACTCGCATCAGTCGAATGCCCGACGAAGGAACGCCGCCATCTGCTCGCGGACCGTGGATCCGTTGGGGCAGAACGTGGTGGCCGTACAGCCTCGGGTGACACCGGCGGCCGCCATGCGGTTGATCGAGTTCTCGTGCTTGTTGCTGTTGTCATCTGTGAAGAAGTCCCGGGACGTCAACGGGAACCCGATAGCTCGATCGAGGAAGGTGGCCATCTGGGCCCGGGTCACGACGCCGGAAGGGCAGTAGCGGTTTGCGGCGCAACCCACCGTGATACCCGCCTTTGCAACGCGGTTGATCGCGCCCTCGTGCTTGTTGCCGTCATCGTCATCGAAGTAGTCGGTGCTCGTGGCTGGCAAGTTGAGCACGCGGTCGAGGAAACTGGCCATCTGGTCGCGCGCCACTGAGCCCTTCGGACAGAATCTGTCTCCCCCACAGCCGCGCGTGATGTCCTCGTAAAATAGCCACATGATGTCATTGAGGAACTTCGAGTCGGTGACATCGGAGAATGGCGGCGCCACCACGCGGTATAGCGCACCGCCGGCGTAGTCGGTCAGGTACAGCTCGCCGTTCTCGGCCTCGCCGAACGAGGTGATCATGGCCGATGTGTCCCGATGGAACCTCAGCGCCGGCGACGCGGCTCCCGCAGGCAGGGTCCAGATATTTCCGCTGCAGAAGTCGCCCAGCACGTAGTGGCCGATGAGGTCGCGGAAGACGCCACCGCGGTACACATAGCCGCCAGTGACTGAGCAATTGCCCGAGTTCCGGGCGTATTCCGCGACCGGATCGGTGAATGGACCAGACGCGCCGCACGACCGGTAGGCGTGCTTGCCTTCGCGACAGGGCCATCCGTAGTTGCGGCCCCCGACCCCCGCAGGCTCGCGATTGACCTCCTCCCAGCTGCCCTGGCCCACGTCGGCGACTCCAGAGGTTCCCGTTTGCCCGATCGAAGGAGGCCTTCCAGGGATTGCGAAGGCCGATGGACCACAGCTCGTCGCGCGCTGCCGCGCCGAAGTTCGGATTGCCGCCCGGGCTCGAGTAGCCGCCGTTGAGGTTCGGCGCGATGCGCAGCGTCTTGCCGAGCAAGCTGGTCGTGTCCTGGGCGTTGTCATCCGGATCGCCGCTCCCGCCACCATCACCGGTCAGGGCATAGAGGTAACCATCCGGGCCGAACAGGAGCTGGCCGCCGTTGTGGTTGTTTCGCGCGCTGTGCTCGATGACGAGCAGTGTCCTGCGCGTGTCGAGGCTCACCGAGGTGCGTGACGCATTCGCCGTGAGCTCGGCAATGACGATGTCGCCGTCAGCGCGGGTGTAGTAGATGAACAGCTTCCGATTCGACTCGAACGACGGATGGAACGCGAGGCCCAGGAGCCCACGCTCACCATCGGTGGTCAGGCCGCCGCCGATACCGCGAATGTCCAGGAAGTAACCGCTCTGGAGCACGCCGCCGGACACCACCCGGACGGTTCCGCGCTTCTCGAGCACGAAGAGCCGGCTCGAACCATCGCCGGCTATCACCACGCCCAGCGGCGAACTCAGACCGCTGACCACGTGGGTCAGGCGGACCTGCCCGCTTGTCAGCGCGGCGGCCGCGGGGCGCGCATCAGCGGCTGGCGCGATCGGTTCAGCAGCGACAGGGCCCGCAGCGAGCCCGACGAACATGAGTGAGGACAGAAGCACGAACGGGGAGCGGCGTCGGCGAGTCCGGAGCATCAACGAGCCTCAGCGGATGGGGTATTGGGTCATTCTGCGTCCTTGCGCGCACGGACGGCATGGGTAATTCGCATGCTCGGTCATGCGAAGATCGGTCCGGATACTCGGCATGACGGCTCGGCGTGCGCTCCGTGGTCGCCGGCCCGCGGGGTCTGGAATCCTAGAAGGCTTCCAGGTAGCGGTCGACCTCCCAGGCGCTGACCTGCATGCGGTACTCGTCCCACTCCTCGGTCTTGGCCTCCAGGAAGCGCTCGAACACGTGGTCCCCCAGCGCGTCGCGGATGACCTCGTCCTTCGAGAGCTCATCGAGCGCCTCGCGCAGCGTGCCGGGCAACTGCTTGATCTTGCGCGACTCGAGCTTGGCGGCGTCAAAGTGGTAGAGATTCTCCTCGACCGGATCGGGCGGCGTGAGCTTGCGCTCCATGCCGTCCATGCCCGCGGCGAGCATCGCAGCGAACGCCAGATACGGGTTGGCCGATGGATCCGGACAGCGCAGCTCGATGCGCGTCGAGTTGTCGTTCCCCTTGACGATCTGCGGGATGCGGATGAGGGCCGAGCGATTGATGCGCGCCCAGCCGACGTACACCGGCGCCTCGTAGCCCGGGACGAGTCGCTTGTAGGAATTCACCAACGGCGCCAACACGGCGATCATGCCGCGAGCGTGCTCGAGCGTCCCGGCAATGTACTGACGCGCCATCACGCTCAGCCCGTACGGATCCTTCGGATCGCTGAAGGCATTGCGGCCCTTCTTCACATCCCACAGCGACTGATGCGTGTGCATGCCGGAGCCGTTGATCCCGAAGAAAGGCTTCGGCATGAAAGTGGCGTACAGGCCGCGCGACGCGGCGACTGCCTTGAGCGTCGTCTTGAACGTGACCGCGTTGTCGGCGGTGCGCAGCGCATCGGCGTACTCGAAGTCGATCTCGTGCTGCCCGGTGGCGACCTCATGATGCGCCGTCTCGACCTTGATCCCGAACTCCTCCAGCGAGTTCATCATCTCCTTGCGGACCTCCGTTCCGAGGTCCTCGGACAGGTCGAAATAGCCGGCCGCGTCATGCGGAAGGGTCTCGACCCCATCGGCGGATCGTCGCAGGAGGAAGAACTCGAGCTCCGGACCGGTGTTGAGGATGAAGCCCTTCTTGGCGAGCTTCTCGATCTGGCGCTTCAGGACCCCGCGAGGGTCTCCGGGGAAAGGATCGCCGTTCGGGGTGAAGACGTCACAGATGACGCGGGCACTGCCGGTCGGCAGCTTCTCCTTGCCGTCGGGACCGATCCCCGGCTCCCAGGGGATGGCGGAGAAGGTGTCGAGGTCCGGAACCAGGAACATGTCCGACTCGGCGATCCGCGCGAAGCCCTCGATGCTCGAGCCGTCGAACCACTTGCCGCCGTCGACTGCCGGCTCCAGCTGATGCATCGGCACCTGGACCGATTTGACCTGGCCCACGATGTCGGTGAACTGGAGGCTGACGAAGCGCAGGTTGCGCTGCTCCGCCATCTTGAGCGCGGCGGCAAGTTTGGCTGTGGCCACAGGGGGTTCCTCTAGAAGACAGACCGATATGGCCTCCAGCCTACCGGTGGCCGGACCGCGAATGGGCCAGTTCGACCACGCTCGAGCCGCCGGATTGTTGTGCAGATCGCACAAAGGCGGACGCAGAATCAGCGACGCTAATCCGGACGGTCCTGCTCGCGGAGGAGGCGCAGCGCGTCGATCGGGCGGCGTGGGTCGACGCCAAGCTCAGCCGAAGCCCGCCGCAGCCGATACAGCACCGTATTGCGATGGACGCCAAGGCTGCGGGCGGCCGGCGCTGTCCGGCCATTGGCGCGGGCGACCGCGATGAGCGTATCGCGCAACGGGTCGCCGGTGGATGGTGGCGCCTTCTGCGCTCGACGAGCGTTCGTCGCGTCGACCGGCCGGCGGCGGAGCAGGGCCCGGAGCGTGACCGCCAGCGCCTCGAGTGCGACGGTATCGATGCGCGCGAAGGGCAGATCGTCGAATAGCCAGGCCGTTGCCCCATCCCCGACCGCCCGGTCCAGGATCCACAGTCCGTCCCGGGTTCGGCGCAACGTTCCCCCGGAGGCGGCACGTTCGCCCAGGAGCCGCGCATGGGCCGCGGCGAAACGCGTGCCGAGCGCCCGACCGGCATCGCGCGCGTTGAGCGACACCAGCGCTCCGTTCACGGTGACGGCCACCCCGCGCCGCAGGCGCGTGGCAAGGACACCGGCCGGCGCGGATGGACGAGGGTCGGCAAGCGCCGCCTCCGCTCCGGCGAGCCGAACGTCAACCGTGGCGGCGGCGAGGTGACCGGACTCGTCGTCGAGGTAGCGCATCGCGCTCTCCGCGACGGCTGACGTGCTCCCGCCGCCGATGATGATCGGCAAGTCGGAACCCGACGCTTCGAATGGCCCCCCAGCTGCCACGATCCACATGGCAGCTGGTTCGAGTTCCGCCGCGCGCAACGCATCCACCAACACGTCCAAGCGCGGATCGGTCAGGACGCCGGCGTCGACAACCAGCAACTGACCCGTCGCCAAGGCCGGCAGGTGCGGCGCGGACGCCCGGGTACGGGCCACGCCACGAACGGGACGCGACAGCCATTCATGCGAGCCTGATGCGAGTCGCACTTCCGGGTCGATCGCGCGCCACAGGTCGATGACGCTCGCCATCAGTCCGGATCGGCGGCTGCGGCCAGGTCTGCGATGAGGTCGGCGGCGTCCTCGATGCCGATCGAGACGCGAATCGTGCCGGGCGTGAGGCCAGCCGCCGCCAGGTCGGCATCGGTCAATTGGCGGTGCGAGGAGCTGGCCGGGTGGCTGACCAGGGTCTCAACGCTGCCGAGGCTGGTGGCGTGAACGGCGATACGAACTCGCTCCAGGAATCGCTCGCCGTGAGCGCGACCGCCATCGAGCTCGACGGCCATCATGCCGCCGGCCATGCCATCACGCAGGACCCGCCGGGAAAGCTCGTGCTGGGGGTGCGACGCGAGCGATGGATAGTGCACCGCCGCGACACCCGGCGCTCCCTCGAGCGCCCCTGCAACCGCAACCGCGTTCGACGAGTGCCGCTCCATGCGCAACGCGAGGGTCTTGAGCCCGCGCAGGGCGAGAAACGCCTCCCACGGCGAGGCGTTGCCGCCCGCGTTGATGACAATCGTGCGGGCTGCCGCGACACGCTCGGCCGACCCAACGATGACACCGCCGATGAGATCCGAGTGGCCACCGATGTACTTCGTGGTGGAGTGGACCACCAGGTCGGCCCCCAGCGCCAACGGGGTGGCGAGCGCTGGCGAAGCGAACGTGTTGTCGACGGCCACGAGGATACCCTGCGCGTGGGCGACTTCGGACAGTGCGACGATGTCGGCGATGGCCGTGGTCGGGTTGCTGATCGTCTCGAGCCACAGCAGGCGCGTTCGCGGACCGATGGCGGCCGCCACCGCGGCCACGTCGGTGGTATCCACCGCACGCGTGGTGATCCCCGATCGCTCGAGCACCGAGCGGGCCAGGCCAATGACACCGCCATAGACGGCCGTCGGGATGAGCAGCTCGTCCCCGCTGCGCAGGAGGCTGAGCACCACGCCGTGGATGGCGGCCATGCCCGAGGCAGTGGCGAGCGCCGCCTCGCCGCCCTCGAGCTCGGCCATGGCACTCTCGAGCGCGGCATGGGTCGGGTTCGAGTAGCGCGAATACGAATGGCCCGGGCGCGCGAACTCGAGCAGATCGCCCAGCTCCGTGGCATCGGCGACCTCGAACGTGCTTGACGCGTAGATCGGCACATTCACCGGCGCTTGCGGCGTTTCGGGGGCGCGGCTGGCGGCCTTGATGGCACGCGTGGAGAAGCCCGGCATGGGGGCTGAGTCTAGCAGCGCGCACGCATCCCCCTGCTCCGAGCCGTTAGGATGCCTGTCGCATGCATTTCCTTCGAACTCGCACTGCCCTGCTCGCGCTGGGTGGGCTCCTTGTCGTGGCCGTGGCGCTGGGTGCATCGGTCGCGATCATCAACAGGACTCCCGAGCCAACCCCGGCGCCGTCGCCCACGGCAAGCCCGACCCCCTCGGCTTCACCATCTTCAACGCCATCACCCTCGCCCACCGCTCCACCAACGCTGTCGCCGTCACCGACCCCATCGCCCACGCCAGTCGCGGTCTGCCCGATGAACGGCACGCGACTCTCCGATCTCGCGCTCGCGGATCGCGTGCCAATGCTCGTTTCGATCGAGAACAACCCGATCGCGAGGCCGCCGTCCGGGCTCAACCTGGCCGACCTCGTGGTGGAGGCCCCGGTCGAGGGCAACTCCACCCGCTGGGCCGCCATATTCATGTGTCGCGATCAGGTGGACGCCGGCGTCGGGCCAATCCGATCCGTCCGCTACTTTCACCGCGATCTCTGGCAACAGATGCGTGCCCTGACCCTGCACTTTGGTGGCGCCGGTCCGGTGCTGCGGAGCTTCAAGGCGGTCGACATGCCGTACGCCAACGGGCTTAGCGGCGGGTGGGGATTCTTCTATCGCGCCGGGCCGTGGGGCGCGCCGCACAATGTCTACCTTGACGTCGACGCGGCTCGAGCGCAGATGGAGGAAGGCGGCGTGCTGGCCGGTCGTGCCGGGCGGGCGGGCGACGTGCGGGCGCCGTTCGAATTCGCCGGCGATCCCGAGCTGCCGGACGGTCGAGCGGTAAACGCCATCGGCTTTCAGACTGCCAGCTTCTGGAACTTCGGCTGGCAATGGGACAACCGAACCCAGAAGTGGCTGCGCACCGATGCCGGCGCCCCGAACTACGAGGCGCTCACCGGCGACCGAATCAGCACCAAGACGGTGATCGTGCAGGTCGTG
>JBBSLF010000011.1:0-24917 GCA_038255505.1 Candidatus Limnocylindria bacterium | reverse complement strand
CGATCTTCGCGGGGGTCGGCGGCGGCCTCGCCGCAGTGGCGGGAGCGCTGCTCGCCCTCGTCCTCCTCAACGGCACCCCCGACGATCCCAGGTCGGCGGACCATCGGCCACGCCGACCTTCTCGGTCGCCGCCAGCGCAACGCCGGCCGTCACCCCGCCGCCGGCGACCAGGGCGCCGCAGCCAGCCGCGTCAGCCATTCCGTCTGCGTCTGCGTCTGCATCTGCATCGGCCGAACCAGCCCCGACTGCCACACCGAGCCAGGCATCTCCGGAGCCGGATGTGTTCCTGGCGCTGACCGGCCCGTTCGACAACCTGAACCTCACGCTGCGTCACGGCGCGACCACGGAAACGATCATGGAGCTCGGCACATCCGCCGCCCCGATCGCGGCCGAGCTCTCGCCCGATGGCCAATGGCTGGCCTACATCACGCGTGTGGGCGATTCAGGCCTCAACGAGGTCAATGTGACTCGAATACCGCAGGATCGCGGCGACTCAGGAGAGACGATCGTGCTTGGTCGGAGCGTCGCGGGCAGCCCGTTCCTCGAGCGTCTCGCCTGGTCAGCCGACAGCCGCTATCTGGCATACACGCTCGCCGACATCGACGGCGGGGCCGGGACAGACGCGTGGATCTTCGACTCGGCCAATGGCGAATTTCGCCAACTGTCCGACACCGGGAATGCCTACGCCGGCAGCTGGATCCCCGATGGTGACGGCGTCACCACCAGACTGTGGGTCAGCCTTGCCGGTGATGCCCCCACCAGCTACGTCATCGCGATTCGAGACGATGCACCGCTGGGCCCAGCCGATCCGGCGGAGATCGGCGCGCCGCGAGCCGATGGCGTCTTCCAGCCGCTGCTCAGCCCGAACGGCTCGCTGGCGATCTACTGGAAGGGCAGCATGGAACGAGTGGGCGACGAGTGGCTGTTCAGCGAAGGCGGGGCGCCGTACCTGGCTGAACACGATGACGAGTTCGCGTTCGCCGACGAACGCCCATTGTTCAGCGACCTGACCATAGAGCGCGACGCGTTCACCTCGGCCGGCATCACGTGGAGCGCCGATGGCGACGCCTACGCGGTCTGGAAGACCCGATGGACCGGCATCTCGCAGGGCAACGGCGACCTTGAGTATCCCGATGAGCGACGCGTCTACTTCGGCCACGCCTCCGACGCACGCGGCCTGACGCAGACCCACGCCATCGATGAGGCCGATATCCCGGATGAGTCGAGTGTCGTGGACGTGAAGGTCTCCCCCACCGGACGGCACCTGCTCGTCACCGCCCAGCGCCCGATCGGCGGAATCATGGAGGCACCGCAGGCGGACCTCCTGTTCATCGAGCGCAATACCGGCACCACGCCGGACGAAGTCTTCTTCCTCGGATCCGCCGATAACGGCTGGTTCGGACCGGCCGCCTTCGACGCCCTCCCGGATCCTCCGCAGCAGCCCTGAGCCCGAGCACCTCCGCTCGCCAAGGTGCCAAATTCCGGTCTGAGCGACGTTAAGTGGCTTCGGGCAGGGTGCGACGGCCAGGCTGAGCGTGGATCACACTCAATTCGCCTCAAATCCCACGCCGCCGGCGCCTCAGGACGCTGACAGCGGAGTATGGCAACTGGCGGACGGAAGCATCTGCATCCGATGCTTCTTGCGCTCAGTGCACGGTTCTACGAGGGAAGTCGTGACCCGGGGCAGTCCTCCGTCAGTTGTTGCACCACATGCACAAGCGGGCAGTTCCAGCGAGGAACCGGCGGCGGTTAGCCCGGATCCGTGCGCTGAGCGCACAATCTGGCGCTTTCAGCGTTCCGGAGCGTAGATCCATGCACTGAGCGCAAACCTGCGCCCGACCGCGGCCGACCGCGCGACGCGTCGGGTATCCTCTGCGGCGAGCCCTTTAACGCGGTCCGGCGAGGCCGCCAAGGAGAGATCGTGAGCGAACGCCGTATCCTCGGCGCCGATGAAATGCGCCGCGCCCTGACCCGTATCGGTCATGAGATCGTCGAGCGCAATGGCGGAGTCGACAATCTCGTCCTGGTTGGCATCCGCAGTCGCGGCGTCCCCATTGCGCGGCGCCTGGCCGCGCTGATCGAGCAGCACGAGGGCGCATCGGTCCCGGTCGGCTCGCTCGACATCACGTATTACCGCGACGACCTGACACGGGTGGCGCATGCGCCGATCGTCCAGCGTTCCGATCTGGAGGCAGAGGTCAGCGGCCGCACGATCGTGCTGGTGGACGATGTTCTGTACACCGGGCGCACCGTCCGAGCCGCCCTCGACGCCCTGACCGATCACGGACGCCCGCGCGCCGTCCGGCTGGCGGCCCTCGTCGACCGCGGACATCGCGAACTGCCGATCCGGCCCGACTTCGTCGGCAAGAACCTCCCGACGAACAACACTGAGATCGTCCATGTCCGCCTGACCGAGACCGATGAGATCGACGAAGTCGTGATCGAGCAACCCGAGGACGCCGCGTGACCGTCGAAGCGCCGACCCGGACCTGGTCGCAGCGACACCTGTTGGACGTCGACGGACTATCCCGTGCCGAGATTGAGAGAATTCTGGACCTGGCGGTCGAGATGCGCGAGGCTCGTGCGAGCCGAGCGTATCGGTCCCTGCTGGCAGCCGAGACGGTTGGGCTGGCCTTCTATGAGCCTTCCACCCGGACCCGCGTCAGCTTCGAGCTGGCCGCGAAGGCGCTCGGCGCGACCACGGTCGACCTGCACCTCGCCGGGAGCAGCGTCCTGAAGGGCGAATCCCTGGTGGACACGCTGCGCACGCTGGAGCGGACCGGCGTGACCATGCTCGTGCTGCGTCACGGTGCCGCGGGAGCTCCTCACCTTGCCGTGCGGACGACCGGCATGCATGTGCTCAACGCCGGCGACGGCACTCATGCCCATCCAACGCAGGCCCTCCTCGACGCGCTTACCCTGCGCGATGCGCTCGGATCGTTGGACGGTCGCACGGTCGCGATCGTGGGCGATGTGGCTCATTCACGCGTCGCTCGCTCGAACCTCCACGCGCTGCGCACGCTCGGTGCACTGGTTCGCGTGGGCGGACCCACTCCATGGGTCACCGAGTTCGACGGTTGGCCGGATGTCGAGGTTGCCCCGTCCGTAGCCGAAGCCCTTGACGGAGCCGATGCCGTCATGACCCTCCGCGTCCAGACCGAACGAGCAACAAGTGACGCGGTCGCGCTCGACGGCTACGTCCGGGACTGGCGGCTCGACGATTCGCGCATGTCTCTCGCCAACCCCGAAGCGTTCATTCTCCATCCCGGACCCACCAACGAGGGCGTCGAGCTGACCGCGGCCCTGGCCAACGGTCCGCGTAGCCTCATTGGCCGCCAGGTTGAGAACGGCGTTCCGATTCGCATGGCCGTCATGGCGCTTCTTACCGGCGCGGCATGAGCCCAGGGGTCTTCGGACGCCTGACCGATGCGCCGGCCAGCCTTCTCCTGGCCGGCGTGCGCGTCCTCGATCCGTCCGACGGAACCGATGCCATCCGCGATCTCGCGATCCACGAGGGACGCTTCGTCGATCACGCACCGGCGGACGCCGAGCGAGTGGATGGACACGGGCTCATTGCCGCACCCGGCTTCTGCGACCTGCACGTGCACCTGCGCGATCCCGGCGATCCTGCGACCGAGACGATCGAATCCGGCGCGCGGGCGGCCGCGAAGGGCGGATTCACCACCATATGCGCCATGCCCAACACCGATCCGCCGCTCGACCGACCCGAGCTGATTGCGGCGCTGCGGGAGCGGGCCGCGGAGACTGCCTGCCGAATCCGGGCCATCGGCGCCGCGACGCTCGAACGTCGCGGGGAGCGTGTGGCCGACCACGGCGGCATGATCGGGGCGGGCGCCATCGGCTTCTCCGATGACGGCAGCGCAATCCCGACCGATGATCTCGCACGGTCCATCCTCGCCGTGCTGGCGAACTTGTCCGTGCCACTGATCGAGCATGCCGAGGATGCTGCCCTCGCCGGAGCAAGTGTGATGCGCGTGGGACCGAACGCATCACGCCTTGGCCTCGTCGGTTGGCCGCCCGAGGCCGAATGGACCATCGTCGAGCGCGACCTGGCGCTTGCTGAACAGACGGGTGCGCACCTGCACCTCACCCACTTGTCGACCGCACCATCCGTGAAGGCGGTGCGAAACGCGAAGGCACGAGGCGTGAACGTGACCTGCGACGTGACACCGCACCACCTTGCCCTGACCGATGCCTGGGTCGCCGGCTCGCGCCGCTTTGCCTGGGAGCAACCGGAATATGGCGACCTGCGGATCGCCTACGACGGAGCCTGCCGCGTTAATCCGCCGCTCGCCTCGCGCGAGGATGCCCTCGCCCTCCTCGCGGGCCTCACCGATGGCACCATCGACGCGATCGCCACCGATCACGCACCGCATCCGCCGGAGCGCAAGCTCCTGCCATTCGAGGAGGCGGCACCGGGACTCATCGGCCTCGAGACGGCCCTGTCGCTTGGCCTTGCCGCCGTCGCCGGCGAAGCGCTGCAGCTGCCGATCCTTCTCGCTGCGTTGTCAACACGCCCCGCCGCCATCATCGGCGAATCACGCTCCCTGGCGATCGGCGCACCAGCAGACCTCGTGGTCTTCAACCCAACCGCAAGCTGGCGCATGCACGCGGACTCGCTCGCATCGGCCTCGTCCAACACACCGTTGCTCGGTCGCGAGCTGCCCGGCGTGGTGCACCTCACCGTCGCTGACGGCCGAATCACGTATCGGTGCATGAGCTGAAGAACCGGTGCCAAAGCGCACCGCATAAAGGCTCGGCATCCGTGATTGATGTGAAAAGGCAGTACTTTCGTACCATGGGTAGTCTTGCCCCATGAAATGGCGCCGGTATGCACCCAACCCGGTTCCCGTTCGAAAGGAGGATCGCCAGTCCATCGGTCCATATTCCCACCCACCGTGGGGAACCATCTCACTCGTACCCTGAGAGGGTTGCAACTATGACTCTGCTCCTCGCCGGCTCGGGTCGGCGACTTGCGATCGTCGTCTTCGCTGCGCTTACGCTCGTCCTCACCACGCTCATCCCGTCGGCGACCGATGGATCGAGCCACCGTGAGGCACCGCTCATCGCCGAGGATCCGACCGCCGACAACACGGACGTATACGCTTGGCGCACCGAGGGAGACACGGTGACGATCGTCGCCAACTACATTCCCCTCGAGGAGCCGGCAGGCGGCCCGAATTTCCACAACTTCAGCGACAACGTTCTCTATGAGATCAAGGTGGATAACACCGGTGACGCCAAGCAGGACGTCACCTACCAGTTCCGCTTTGAGACCACGTTCACCGAATCCGATCAGTTCGGTGAGTCATACCTCTACAACGACTTCCCGCTCGAGACCACTGGCGATCCGGATCAGCTCTATACGCAGACGTATACCGTCACGCGAGTGTCGGGCAGATCCTCGTCCGTCGTTGGTCAGGGCATCGTGCCGCCAACGAATATCGGGCCACGATCTACACCGAACTATGGCCCTATCCGCGAGAGCGGAATTTTTGACCTGAACAACGGTGGCAAGGTCTTCGCTGGACCGCGCGACGATGCGTTCTTCGTCGACCTTGGGTCGATCTTCGACCTGGGTGGGCTCCGACCATTCAATGGTGCGCACCTGCTCCAGCTTCCAGCGGAAGCGGGAGTCGACGGCGTGGGCGGCTTCAACGTCCACACCATCAGCATCCAGGTCCCGATCACGGACCTCACCGGCACCACGGCGGTTCCTGAACTCGGCAGCCAGGATGCCGTGGTCGGCATCTGGGGCACAGCCAGCCGCCAGCAGGTGACGATCCTGCGCAACGGGGACGCTGCCGGCCGAGGTCGCTGGGTCCAGGTTTCGCGCCTGGGGAACCCCCTGATCAACGAGGTGATCATTCCGCTGCCCCTGAAGGACAAGTGGAACTTCTCGATGCCGCACAACGACGCGCAGTTCGTCGAGTATTACGAGGAGCCGGCGCTGGCGAGGATCGTGAATGCCCTGTATGGCGAGGCGCTCGAACCCGTGCGGGAGACTAAGCGGGCCGACCTCGTCGCGATCTTGCTGACCGGCCTCACGATTCCGGCCGATAGTGTGCTCGGCAACGAGGACCCGTTGATCTTCACCCAGACCGGCGACGTGCTGGCCGACATGCTGCGCCTCAACGTGGCAGTCCCTCCCTGTACGGACAGTTGCTCCGTTCTTGGGGTGTTGGGCGGCGATCTCGCCGGATTCCCGAATGGCCGCCGTCTCAGCGACGACGTAGCGGACATCGAGCTCCGGGCGGTGGCCGATGGCTACGGCGAGACCATCAACGCGATCTTCGGTGACCTGACTCCCAACAAATCGCCGAACAATGTCATCGGCGATGGCGTGAATGAGAACGACCTTCCGTTCCTGTCCACGTTCCCATACCAGGCGGATCCGCACTCCGGATACGCCCACGAACACCACCGCGTTGGTGAGCTCTTCACGCCCGAGTGATGCTGCTGACCTGACCCGGTAGTTGTCCGTCGGGGCGAGGATCCTCATCCTCGCCCCGACTATCCACCCGACACGCAGCACCCATGAACTCCAACAACCGCCGAACCACTATGGTCACGCTTGGCGTGGCTGTCACTTGCCTCGCCGTGATCTCGGCTGCGATCCTGATTGGTCCCAGTTCCGATACGTCGCGCGCGCGTAATCAGTTGGCCGCGGCTTCCACGGCCCGCCCCATCAGCGAGACCCAGGAATTCATCTGGAACACGACCGATGAGCTGGACAACGGAATCGACGACGCCAACGACAACGCCCTCCTGGGCCACGCCGAGCTCCAGTTGGCGCGGGAGACCGGGGATCCCGTTCACTACGCTCGCGCCGAGGAGGCGTTCGAGCGAGCCAGCGAGATCGATCCGGAGAACGTCGAGGCGATTATCGGGATGGGAACCCTTGCGATGGCGCGCCATGATTTCGCCCGTGGACTGGAGCTCGGTGAAAGGGCGCTGGCCCTGCACGACTCCATCCCGCGCATCTATGGGCTGATCGGCGACGCGCAGGTCGAGCTTGGACGCTACACCGAGGCACTGGCGACCGTGCAGCGCATGGTCGACCTCAGACCGGATCTCGCGTCCTACAGCCGCGTCTCATACCTCCGCGAGCTGCATGGCGACCTGCCGGGAGCGATCGATGCCATGCAACTGGCGCTCGAGGCGGGTGGCCCAAACGCTGAGAATACCGAGTACGTCCGCGTGCAGCTCGGCCATCTCCATTTCGCGGTGGGAGACCTCACATCGGCCGAAGCAGCGTTCGCGACGTCTCAGCAGCGCCTTCCCGACTTCAGCCCCGCGACGGCTGGGCTCGCGCGCGTGCGCGCGGCACAGGGCAGCCTGAGAGAGGCGATCGAGCTCTACCGCCAGGCGACCGACCGCGTCCCGCTGGCCGAGCACATCGTAGCGCTGGGGGAGGCATACGAAGCGGATGGCCGGGACGCGGAAGCGCGGGACCAGTACGCGCTGGCAGAGGCCATGCAGGCACTGTTCGAGGCCAATGGCGTCGAAACCGACCTCGAGCTCGCCGCCTTCTTCGCCGACCACGGCGACCCGCAGCGCGCCGTGGCGCTGGCTCGAGAGGCGTACGCCCGAACGCCGACCACCGCGGCCGCCGACATCCTGGGTTGGGCGCTCCTGGCCGCCGGCGAGATTGACGAGGCGGCTCGCTACGCGGACGATGCGTTACGGCTGGGCGGACAAAACAGTCGTGTCCTGTTCCACGCCGGGATGATCGCCGAGGCCGCCGGCCAGCCACAGCTCGCGCGCGAGCGCCTGGAACTGGCCCTCGAGCTTAACCCTGCGTTCTCGCCACTCCACGCACCGCTTGCGGTCGAGGCGCTGGCGCGGCTCGAGGATGACGGCTGATGCGGCGCTGGTGGTTCGTGCTTGCGGCTGCCGGGATGCTGTCAGCCGCGCCGGCACCCGCGGCGGCGCATCCGCTCGGCAACTTCACGATCAACCAGTTCAGCCGAATAACCATGAATGCCGAGTCTGTAGGCGTGCATCACGTCATTGACATGGCCGAGATTCCGACGGTGGTCGAACGACAACGCATGGACACCGATGACGACGGCGCCGTCACCCCAGCCGAGACCGGTGCCTATCTCGCCGTGCTGGTCCCGGTCGTGCTCGACGCGCTCGACCTCACCGTCGATGACGAACGCGTGACGCTTCGACTGCTTGACCAGGCGGGCCTGAGCTTCGAGCCTGGCGAAGCCGGCCTCGAGACGCTCCGCATCGAGCTCGAGCTGGAGGGCGTCCTGCCATCAGCGAGCCGGAACGAAGTCGAAGGCACCTTCGCCAACGGCGCATACGCGGACCGCATCGGATGGCGTGAAATCATTGTGGTGGCCGGCGCGGAGATGACGATCGTGGATGCCTCTGTACCCGCGCAGACCCTGAGCGACGAGTTGCGCGCCTACCCAGACGCCGGGCTCGACGACCCGATCGACGTGCGAGAGGCGACCTTTCGCGCCCGCCCCGGCGGCGGTAACACGGCTCCGCCGTCGGCGCCCCCCTCGCCAGAAGATGACGATCCACTGGCCAGTCTGCTGACCGATGCCCGTGCCGGCGGTGGTGCCGCCCTCCTCGCGATCCTCGTGAGCCTCGGGCTCGGAGCGGCGCACGCCGCGTCCCCCGGTCACGGCAAGACGCTCGTGGCGGCCTACCTCATTGGCTCGCGCGGCAGCATTGCCCAGGCCCTGACCCTGAGCCTGACCGTCGCCATCACGCACACGGTTGGCGTGTTCGTACTCGGCGGCGTTGTCCTCGTTGCCTCCGAGCTGCTCGTTCCAGAGCGGGTCGTGGAGTGGCTGGCGCTGGCGGCCGGTCTGATCGTCGTCGGCCTGGGCACCGGTCTCGCCATCCAGGCTGTGCGCGCCCTGCGCCACGTATCGGCACACGACCACGAGCACGACCATCCGCACCGCCATGGGCCGGCCCCGCGCGGCCTCTCCACTCGCTCCGTCGCGCTCATCGGCCTTGCCGGTGGGCTGGTTCCCAGCGCATCGGCCCTGATCGTCCTGCTGGTTGCCGTCAGCCAGGGTGAGTTGGCACTCGGGATGCTGTTGATCGGAGCGTTCGGCACCGGTATGGCGCTGGTGCTCGGCTCGATCGGGCTCGTCGTGGTCGTGGCGCGCAGGCGGCTGGAGGGCACACGAGCAGGCCTGCTGGCGCATCCGACGGCCATCCGCATCGGTCAGGCGGTGCCGGTGGTTGCAGCCGTGGCCGTCTTGGTCATCGGGCTCGTGCTCACTGCGGAGGCGGTCGGTCGAATCGCCTGATCTGGCGCACGGGCAGGCTCGATGTGGGACGATGCGACGCCCCCGTCCCCTTGCGCCCACGAGGAATGGCTTGTCAGTTCGCTACAACGAGGACCTGGACCCCAACGAGGGTCCCGGCTTCGGCTGCTTCGTCACCCAGGCGATCCTGTTCGCGCTCATCCTGCTGCTCATCCCGGTCGGCCTGTTCGCCTTCAACTGGCCGGTGTGGGTGCTGATCGTGCTCCTGTTCATCGATCTCATTCTGCTGTTCTTCGTCAGCATGACCAGCGTCTTCCTGCTGCGCGTCTTCTTTGCCGATCGGCGACGCGGACGTGGGCGGCAGACGGGTGTCGCGAAGCCTCAGACTCGAGTCATAAGCACCGAGGAAACGTCGGATGAAGAATAGGAAGGCTTCCTGATGCCGTTGATGGTCACGATGTTCAACGTCCGCAAGGGCCGTGACGCGATCTTCAAGCGCGGAATGCGCCATCTGTTTCCGCGCACCGCGCGCCAGACGGAGGAGAAATACGGCATCCGCTTCGTGGGCTGGTACAACGTGACCGAAGGTTCGACTTGGAACAACGTGATCATCCTGGACCTGCCGAACTACGCGGTCCTCGACCAGATGTACGACGATCCGTCCATGCGCGGCTTCGGGCACCGCGTGGCCGAATCCATCTTCGACAGCAAGCACACGATCTTCCTGCGTGAACGGATGGGCCCGGACTTCGTGTACAAGCCGTGACCAAGCTTTCTTCCTCACCGCGCTTGATCGCCCTGCGCGAGCTGGCGGCCGAGGCTGAGCTGGAGCGCCGCGACTTCCTGTACGAGGCGACCGAGCAGCTGCGCCGCTTCGTCGAGCAGAACCGTGAGCGGCTGCGCGAGATCGGTCCCATCAAGCTGGCCGACGACGACCAAGACTACCTCGTCTACCACCCGGTGGACGAGACGTGGACCACGCGCCTCACCTACCAGGACCCCGCTGACAGCGAGTGGTACGACCAGGAGCAGATCGTCGACACCATCAGCGAGGTGGTCGAGCTCTACAACCCGGCCGACATCTTCGCCTGGATCATCGAGGCAGCACGCGACGCTCCGGCGCACCTGATGCCCGCCGATGAACTCGCGCGCGAGGAGGAACTGGTCGAGGGCTCGGACGACTGGCAGGCCGGACTCCCGACCTCGCAGCAGGAAACCCTGGCTGCGCAACGACTTTGGCAACTTGCCGATGCCTATCGCGCGCAACTGGCCACCGCACAGGCACAGCTGCTGCGCGAGTTCTGCTCGAACGCGGAGGAGGTCCTGCGCCGCACCGGTGACCTCATCCTGCTCGATGAGCCAGATGACATGCTCGTCCTCCGTTCCGACGGACGCTTCGAGACCTCGCTGGACCTGTCGGATCGTCCGCAGGACGTGCTGGGCGAGGTCGAGCCTCGACGTCCCGGGCTGATGGTCACCGAGGCCAAGCTCATCGCCGCCTTTTACGATCCGGCCGACGTCCTGCACTGGGTCACCGAAGCCCTGTCCGAACGCTATCCGGCAGTCGACTTCACCGCCGTTTACGAATGACCGATGCGTCCCTTCGCGGCGCTTCCGTTGAATCGCTGTTCGCGGAGGCTGGTGCGCTGCTGGACGGCCACTTCCTGCTGAAGTCCGGGCGCCACGCCGGGCGCTACCTGGAGAAGTTCCTCGTCCTCCAGCATCCGCACTACGCAGTCGAGCTGTGCCGGCGTTTCGCCGATGTTCTCGCCACCTACTCGCCCACGCTCGTGGTCGGGCCGACCACGGGTGGCGTCCTGCTGGCGCACGAGGCGGCACGACAGTTCGGCGGATCGGTCCGTGGCATCTTCGCCGAGCCGGTGGCCACGGGCGGCCGGGCGCTGCACCGCGGCTGGGCCGTTGACGCCTCCGAGCGCGTCGTGATCGTGGACGACATCCTCACCACCGGCGCGTCGCTGATCGAGACGGTCGACGCCGTGCGCGCCGCTGGCGTCGAGCCCCTCGCCGCGGCCGTGATCATCGACCGCTCAGTGTCCCCGGTCGAGCTCGGGTTCCCGCTGCACTCCCTGGGTCGAATCGAGATCTCGTCGTGGGAGGCCGATGCCTGCGAGCTGTGCGCGGCCGGCATTCCATTGCGCAAGCCGGGCAGCAGCTGATCGCCCCTCGCGCGACGATCCGCCGCTCTATCGGCCCGGAAGTGACACGGGCTGCGATCCAGCGCGCTCATCACGCTCACCGGCCGCCGATACACTGCCGATCCGTGACAAGAACCTCCGCTCGCGTCACAGTTTGCCGAAACACCGTCGGGCGCGGAGCGTGGGCTGGGCGTGGAGGTGCCCTTCTTGTCACGTGGTGACCGATATACCGCCGATCCATGACAAGGAACGCGGCCGGCGCTCCACTCAGCCCTTCGCGCCGCCGGTGAAGTTCCAGGACGCCAGGTGCAACGACGGGACGACGTAGGCACCCACGCCAAAGGTCGCATCGCCGACCAGGGTGAGGTCGGACCCGACGCCGCGCACCGCGCCGGGCGCCAATGCCTCGAGGTAGGACTGCGTGAAGCGCATGTTCGTCACCGGCCGAACGATTCGCCCGTCCTCGATCAGCCACACCCCGTTCCGCGTCAGCCCGGTCACGACCTGCGTCCGCGGATCGAGGATGCGGGTGTACCACAGGTCGGTCACGAGCAGGCCCCGCTCAACGGCGCCGACCAGATCATCTGGCGCCACGCTGCCAGCTGCGAGGACGAGGTTCGCCGGCAGCGCGCCCCACGATCCAGCACCGGCGACCGCGTTGCCGGTCGACTCGCCGTTGCCCAGCGCACGCGCGGTGCGACGGTCCTTGACGAATGCGCTCGTCACGCCGGCGTCGACCAGCTCCAGGCGCCGCTTCGGCGTGCCTTCGGCATCGAACGGGAGACCGACCGACAGCGGATGCGTCACGTCATCGGTGAGCGTGATGGCCGGATCGAACTGCGCCTCGCCGATACGGGCGAAGGAGCGACCCTCTTCCACGGCACGTCCATTGAAGCCATAGATCGCCAGGAACCCGAGTACGTCCACCACGCACGATGGCGTCAGGACGACCTCGTAGCGACCGGGCTCGAGGTCCGATGCGTCAGCCGATTCGCGAGCGCGACGCGTGGCATCGCGACCGACCGCCGCGCCATCGAGGTCCGCGAGGCTGACCGATGACGCCCGCGCGCTGCCGTCTGACGTCCCGCTGCGCGCTATGCCGTCCATCGTCGCTGACGTCGACCGCCCGCTGAGCTGTTGACCGGCGGAGTTGGCGAATGCAACGGTCACGCCCTCGGTCGAACAGAACCCCGCAGTCTCGAAGTCGCCGGCAGCAGCCACGAATTCGCCGACGCGGGCGGCGCGCTCCCCCGGCTCGGCCGATGCGGTGGCGTCTTCCCAGTGCTCTACCGCAGGCGGATCGGCCACCGGCGCGAGCCCGGGCCAACCCGGATCGACCGGTTGCAGCCGGGCAGCGTCCAAGGTGGACCGCACGAGGCGCGCGAGCGCCTCGTCATCGGTCTGGTTGCCGGTGGCCTCGGCGACCCTGCCGTCCAGGGCAAGGCGAAGGTGCACGCGTTGGACCGCATCGGCGACGTTCTGGTGAATGAAGCTGGTGGCGAACCGGGTCAGGGATTCCGTGCCGGACGTGAGGGTGACCTCGGCCTCCGCATCGGTCGCGACCAGGCGCAGTACGCGCTCGCAGGTGTCGAGCAATTGGTCGCTCATCCTCGAACTCCCACGCGCACGCCGCGGAAGCGGCACGGCACGGCCGGATGTCCGGTGTGGCCGACCTGTCCGGGCTGGCCCTTGCCGCAGTTCGGCGTGCCCCAGAACGTCCATTCGGACTCATTGCCGAGCATGTCCAGACTGCCCCAGAAGCGTGGGCCGATACCGGTGTAGGTCGGATTCTTGATCATGCGTCCGCGCTTGCCGTTGCGGATCTCCCAGCCGATCTCGCAGCCAAACTGGAAGTTCAGGCGCTTGTCGTCGATCGACCAGGAGCGATTCGTATCCATGAAGATGCCGTCGTCAGTCGCCTCGATCATCTTCTCCAGGCTCGAATCGCCCGGGAGCAGGCCGACGTTCGTCATGCGCACCATGGGCAGGCGGTTGTAGCCGTCGCCGCGAACCGCCCCGCCGGATTCGCTCAAGCCTGCCAGGGCCGCCGAGTCGCGGCCGGACAGCGCACCGACCCAGATGCCGTCCTTCACGATGTCGACCGGGTGCGCCGGCGTTCCCTCGTCGTCATAGCCGAATGAACCCAAGGCGCCGGGCAGGGTCGCATCCGCCGTGACGTTCATGAGCTCGGAGCCGAAGCGCAGTGAACCGAGCTGGGTGAGATCCAGCCACGACGTGCCGGCGAACGCGGCCTCCCAGCCCAAGATGCGATCAAGCTCGACGGCGTGCCCGACCGACTCGTGGATCTGGAGCGCCATCTGCTCGGAGCCGATAATGAGATCGGTCGCGTCGTGGCTGGGGCATTCAGGAGCCGTCAGGAGCTCACGCGCCTCCTCGGCAATGCGGGCGGCGTTCGCGGTGAGGTCCATCTCGCGCACGAGTTCCCAACCGCGCGTCCCGTACTGGCCGCGGATTCCCGGGTAGCTGCGACGCTGCGTCTCGCGCTCGCCGTTGACCGTGGCATTCATCTGGGCGCCGCACTCTCGGATGTGCTGGTCGATCCGATGGCCCTCGGAAGAAGCGAGCCACTTCGTCGTGTCCCACACGTCATAGCTCGCCAACGCGACGTCGGCGCCGTGCTCGCGCATGGTCTTGGTGGCTGCCACCAGGAGGTCGCCCTTCGTGGCCAGCGGCACGGTCATCGGGTCTTCGTCCACCGCATTTTCCCAGTGATCCTGGCGCACCTCGACCGGCGTCAGCTCCAGGTCCTTCCCAGGGACCGATGCACTGGCGCGCGCAATGGCGGCCGCCTGCGTGCCTGCCGCCTGCGCTGCCTCGGTCGTGAGGTCAGCGGTTGCGAAGAAGCCCCAGCCTGAGCCGATGAGGGCTCTGACGCCCAGCCCGACCGATCCCGCCTGCGTCAGCCCTTCGATCTCACCGTTGCGCGCATCCATCGACTCGTGCCTGCCGTCCATGACGCGCGCATCGGCGTAGCGCGCGCCGGCGGCCATCGCCGCCTCGACGGCGGCCTCAGCGTATTCAAACATCGGTGAATGGTAGCGGGGATGCGCCGTGTCAGTCCGTGCGACCGGGACCTGCCGCCACTCCTCCGCCGGGCCGATGCGCCTGGTCCGCGCGCTCGACCGGCTCCTGCCAGTTGATCTGGGTGATCCTCGCCGGCGGCCACTCGCCGTCGGGCGGGATGATCCCGTCCTCGGCCTCGAGCGGGATCCCGATCGGCGCGACGAGGTAGCGACCGGCCAGCGCCCGCGCGTCGCGATCGAGCGCGAAACCGGCCTTGGCGCGATGGAACGTGACCGTCACGTCAGCCGTCACGACCGGCGTCGAGCGGCTCCCGCCGGTGAGGTCCACCCGCGTAGGGGTGTCCACCGCCAGCACCGCGCACGGACGGCCGGCGGCGACCGCATGCGCCCTGGTGGCATTGATGAGATCAACGGCGGTAGAGATGGGCTCGCGAAGTGGCCCCGACGCGCCCGATCCGAGCAGTGCGTCGACCAACAACGTGGCATCCGCAATCCGCTCGCGCAGTCGAAGAAGCAGCTCCGACGAGGGGGCCACAAACAGCTCAAGCGACCCGGACGCCGCCATCGCCTGGAGCACTGACCAGTTGTGGCCGGCCGACGTGCCCGACAGCTTGGAGGCGTCCGCGGCCAACACGCACAGCACCGAGCGCCCGGCCGCGGCCAGGCGACGCGCCACAACGAATCCGTCACCCCCGTTGTTGCCGGGTCCACACAGGATCACGACCCACGGGGGGCGCACCAGGGGTCCCCCGGGCCCTCGCACCCGCTCAGCCAACCGGCCAAGCTCAGCCAGCGCGACCTCGGCCACGGCAGCCCCGGCTGACTCCATCAATGCGTCGGGACTGAGCCCAAGGCGCACGGCAGCTTCATCGATCTGCGCCATTTCATCGGCGCCGATTAGGACGGGGACACCGCGTTCAACTCGCGCCGCCGGATCGCTCACGCGATTGGACACGCCGGGTCAGAGGCTCCGGAGGTAAGCGACGATGGCGTCGATCTGCTCCGGGCTGAGGTCCGCCCCGAAGGCCGGCATTCCGCCGCGATCGAGACCCTCGGTCTCCGGCACCGTGCCGTCGATCCACAGCGCGACCCAGTCGTCAGGATGCTCGGCCGCGAGATCCTGGAGGTTCTCGCTCACCGGCCCGTCCGCGATCCCGAGCAGGCTCGGGAAGGCATCGGTCCCGCCCAGGTCAGCCCCGTGGCATGCCGCGCACTGGTTCTGCGCCACCAGCGCCTCACCCACCGCCGGATCAGGTTCGCCGCCACCTGAGGGGGCGGGGGCGCTGGCCCCGGGAATGGCAAAGGCCGGGTTATCGCCGGTCAGGTTGGCGGCGAGGTACACGCCACCGATGAGGAAGAGGAGCACGGTCAACCCGATCGCCCACGGTGGCAGTCCGCCGGAGCGCGTCTCAATGGGCGTGTGAACGGTCATGGCGTCAGTGTCCTGCTGCGACTGCGGCGGATGCGTCCGGGACGGCGGATGCGTCCGGGACGGCGTACTCGGCAGGCTCTCCGCTGGCGTACAGGAGGAACAGGTTCACCAGCATGGCCAACCCGGCGAGCGCAACCGTGCCAAAGCCCAGGAATGCAACGACGCGGTATGGCGCCACCCCGGCTCCGAGAGCGTCGGCCGCAACTCCTTGCGAGAGGAGCGAGCTCTCGGCCATGCCAGCACCCATGAGCGCCAGCCCGGCAATCGTGGCGCCACTGAAGGCGAGCCACAGCTGCGCGCTCGAGAGCAGGCCGCCGCCCCACGCGCGGCGCAGGATGCGCGGGAGGGCATGCTCGGCCAATGCGAAGGCGGCGAGCGTAAAGGCGCCGTAGGTGGCCCAGATGAAGACGCCGGTCTCCCACTCGGTCCTTGCCACGGCGACGTGCACAAGTCGCAAGGAGCCGATCGCCTGGAGCAGGCTCACTCCCAACAGGAAGGCGAGCGACACGGCCGCAAAGGCAGTCGCGCCAGCGCCGAACAGGAGGCTCCATCGGCCCTGCATGGTGAGCGCCAGGTTGACGACCGTGAGGGCGGCGGGAACAAAGAGGAGCATCGCGGCAACCGCGCCGAGCGACGTGATCACGAATGGCACGCTTGCATCGGTGAGCACAGCCAGGGCCGATACCGGCGCCAGCGCCAACCAACTCAACCACGCCAGCAAGGCCAGCCCGCCCGAGGCGAGCGGCTGTCCGACCGCACGAGGCACAACGTAGTACAGCGTCGCGTACGCAATGCCCAGCAGCCACAGCGCCATCAGCGCATGACCGATGAAGACCGATACCAGCGCCGTCGTCAGCTCAGGCAGATCGAGCACGAAGCTGACCAGGCCGAGGCCCGCGTTCAATCCAAGCAGGCCGAGAAGGCCGAGAAGGGCAACGCCGGCGAACCACAGGCTGATATAGCTCGAGCGGAGCGCCGTGCCGGCGGTGATCACGAAGACTCCGGTGACGATCAGCGCTCCCGTTGCAAGCCCACCGGTGAGCAGCCAGGACATGGCGGTCAGCGGCGCATGCGGACCAAGCGCGAACACGTACAGGCTGGCCAGCCCGCCGGCGAGCGACATGTTCCAGATCACGAGCGCGAGGTTCAACAACGGCTCCGCGACGATGCGCTTGCCGAGCAGGCGCGGCGTCATGAAGGCCACGGCCGCAAACCCAGCGTTCGTCAGCCAACCGTACACCGTGGCATTGATGAACGCCGCGTCGACGCGGCGTTCGCTGAACGTGAATTCGAGCCCGAACAGGAGTGGGAACGAGAAATCGAAAGGAATGATCCACAGCGCGATGGCGAGGACGCCGAGGCCGGTCGACACGGCCAACCAGAGCGCGGCCGCGACCAGGAATCCGGTCGCCGCCGTATCGGGGCCGCCCGGAATGAGCGATCGGCGGCGCTTCGGCGGCTCGTCGTAAGGTCGCAACTTCTTCGGATTGACCGTCACTTGGCGCGTCATCGGGCGCGTCGACCCTCCTGCGTTGTCGCTCGGGGCGTCATAGGCCGCCGCATTGTACCGAACCGCGGCAATCGCGCGGTACATCATGTCCACCCATTCGTCACTGCCAGGAGGAGATACCCCATGATCTCGGAGCTGTTCCCGATCCTGACGACGTCCGACATCTCGCGATCGCTACGCTCCTACCCGGACGTGCTCGGGGCAACCGTCGGGACGAGTTTCCGGGCGCGGATGGCGAGCCCGCGTACGTGGCCCTTGGGGGACGGATTCGAACTGCCGACCTTCGGGTATGAGCCCAATCAAGGCCATCCCGTACCGTCCCGCGGGGGTCCCGGGATTCCGGCAGAGTTCCACGTTCCCGACCGGCGAGTCGATCGCGCGGGGGCGGAGCTGGCTGGCTTGACAGTTACTTCCAGCCCCGTTGATGTCGCCTTGACCCCGCGACCCCATCGTGGCGGACATGGAAAGATTCGACATACGCCGCCTCGAAGACGCGGCCATCCGCCTGCGCATCGAACTCGCGACTGGCCGGAACGACGGGTGGACCGAAGCGATGATGCAAAGTCGACTCGAGAGTGTGGAGCACGCAATGTCGTCGTCCCGCGACGGAGACACGGCGGAGGTAGCTGCGTAGGCGACGCCCACTCAAGGTCCCAGCGAGGAAAGGACGAGGGCTAGCAGGAACCAGCTGGCTGTACGTTGGCTGTCAAACCGAACAAGCAGACGACCCCCCGGACTGTTCCGAGGGGTCGTTTCGTGCTTGGTTGAGTGGTTGCGGGGGACGGATTCGAACCGCCGACCTTCGGGTTATGAGCCCGACGAGCTACCACTGCTCCACCCCGCGACCGCCCATGCTAGTGGCGCCCGGCTATTCGGTCAAACGATGTCAATTTCGGCGACGGAGGATCGAGCGCAGGACGAGCAGCGCCACGATCGCCACGAGCTGCCCACCGAGGATGACGCGGTTGAGGTCCAGCGCCGGCTGCCAGGTCGCCTTGCCGTCGCGGATGACGTAGACGCCGAGCGCCTTCGCGGTCAGACCGAACCCCGCCCCGCCGTTGCCCTCGGTATCGCCGCCACCTCCGCCGCCGCCGCGGACCTTCGCCGCCGGCAGATAGATCACGCCGTCCCGCTCGATCGGCTCGCCGAACACCTGCTTCACATGCATGCCGTCGATCGCCTGCTCCATCGCCCTGTTCACCACGCTCGTCATCGGTCCATCTCCTGCACGTTGGACAACCAGCATAAGCCGATGCGACTCGAGGCGATTCCCGTGGGATGGGCGTAGCGGCCAATCATTGGCCGAATTCGCGTGGGGTGAGAACTGTGGCCAGGCTGGGACGCCACTAGGTGGCTGGACCTCCCGTGGGACGCAAGATCGGACACTTCTTGGCCGATACGCCCGTGGGGCGCAACTCGCCTCGGAGCCTACGTGGGCCGATGCGCCCCGGGCTCCATCTCGACGATCGCGTGGTGGATGCCGTGCAGGTCGAGCAGCCCCAGGTAGGGATCGGGATCGAAGGCCTCGGGGCCAAGCACGCCGGCACCGGACCAGGCGCCGGTGGCGAGCAGCTCCATGGCGATGGTCGGATTGAAGCCGGTCTGCCAGCCCACGACCTGGAGGCCGAACCGACTCCAGATCTCCTCTGCATCGGCCATCTGGTAGGCAAACGTCTCCCGCGGCTTGCCGTCCTTCAGGCCCAGGACCCAGGTCCCGACCACCGCTCGGCCGCGAAACTTGTCGCCGAGAGAAATGGGATCCGGCGTGATGGCAGCCAGGACGTCGCGCGGCGCAACCTCGACGCCCTTGACCCGCACAGGATCGGTCCGGTCCATGCCCAAGGCGTGGATGGTCTTGAGCTTCTCGATGAAATCGGCGCCCAACGCGTATTTGAAGGTTGCCTTTCGCGTCGACAGCCAGCGCGGGATGAGCACGACTTCCTCGTGCTCCACGTTGACGCACTCGACGGGACCGATGCCCTCCGGGAACGGGAAGGACTCGGGCGCGCTGAACGGCTCGGTCGTGTGCCAGTCGCCGTTCTCCCAGATGATCGGCGGATTCAGGCATTCCTCGATCGTCGTCCAGATGCTGAACACCGGCGCGAACGCGAACCCGGGAATCTCGAGGTCCCCGCCATCGCGCACATGGACCTCATGAACTTCGTCGAAGGCGTGCTTCGCGGCATGGGCGGCGAAGACATCGGTCAGGCCGGGGTCCATGCCCATGCCGACCAGCGCCAGCTTGCCGCGTGCCTTCCAGGCGGAATCCATGGCGAACTGCTCGTCCCCGAGCTTGACGCCAGGGACCTCGAACGGCCGATCCGGATGCGGCTTCGACAGGCTGACGGCCATGTCCATGTAGTGCGCATCGGCCTCGAGCGCTCCGGTGAAGATGGGCATCACGAACTGTGGATCGACGGCGTTCATGACGAGGTCAGCGCGGTGTGCTCGCGCAAGCTCGGTGATGGCGGCGGGATCGCGAGCGTCAATCTTGACCGATGGGAACTTCGGGGCGCCGCCGAGGGCGTCGCTCAGCGTTCGAGCTCGAGATTCGTCGTAGTCGGCGAGGATCATGGCCTCGCACCAGTCGGCGGTGGCGGAGATTCGGGCGATCGCCTCGCCCACGGTACCGACACCGATCAGCAGGACTCGCATGGGGTCACCTGGTACAGCGTGTTCCGATGGGCACGCGTCTGCGCGACAGGATCTCGAGTGCCGGCGAGCCTACCGAATCCGTGGCTGTAAGACAGCAATCGCGCGGGCTCGGTGGCTCAATGCCAATTATAGCAGCGAAACCCTTCAGGCGGCCGAGACCTGGGCCGGAACCTCATCGCGCATCGTGGCGGACATGTCGAAGCCGATGCCCACCAGCTCATCGCGGAGCCGCTGCATCCCCAGACGAATCCGGCTCTTCACCGTCCCGAGCGGGAGGCCGGTCATGCCGGCGATCTCCGAGTGCGACCGCCCCTCGAAGTAAGCCATGGCGATGGCACTCCGCTGCTCGACCGGCAGAACCGTGATAGCCGCGCGTACCGTGTCGCGATCGAGGCTGGCCGTGACCTGCTCAATTATGCTCGGGCTGGAGTCGCAAAGACCAAGCAGCACAGCCTCGTCGTCGCCATCCGACTCGCGACGGGCGCGCACGACATCGATCGCCCGGTTGCGCACGATACTCGTCAGCCAGGTCTTCACGCTCCCTCGCGCAACGGAGTAGGAGCCGGCCTTGCGCCAGACCGAGAGGAACGCGTCCTGGACGACGTCCTCGGCGCGGCCACGGTCGTTGACGACACGCAGCGCCAGGCTGAAAGCTAGGCGGTGATATCGATCGTAGAGGGAAGCGAGGCTACGTTCGTCGCCCTGCGCGATTGCTTCCAGCAAATCGCCGTCGTTACGCGTGACGTCTAATGTTTGTCCAGCCATTGGCGAAACTGTACGCGCCTCTCGGGGGGCTTGTCAAGTGTTTGTATGTGAGTATCATTGGACAGACTGTGTACACCATAAGGCAGGCAGCTCTGCGCTCTGGCGTGAACGTCGCGCTCCTGCGGGCGTGGGAACGTCGCTATGGCGTCGTCGCGCCGATCCGAACGGACTCCGGCTATCGCCTGTACGACGATGAAGCCATCGGCCGGCTGCGAGCCATGCGCGCGCTCGTCGATGGCGGCTGGTCGCCGCGCCAGGCCGCCGAGCACGTTGCCGCTGTCCGTCCCGACGAGCTGGATGCGATGGCGATGCAACCCGGCCCGGAGGACGGGCCACCCGTCGATCCAATTGCCGCCTTCGTCGAGGGCGCAGCGCGCATCGACAGCCGGGCCATCGAACGGGCGCTGGACGATATGTTCGCGAGGGGCAGCTTCGAGCGAGTGGTCGAGGAGCGACTCTACCCCGCGCTCGCCGCACTGGGCGACGCGTGGGCGGACGGACGTGTCGATGTGGCCGGCGAGCACGCAGCCGCCGCCGCGGTGCTCCGGCGTCTTGGCACAGCGTTCGAGGCGGCCGGGAGTGCCTCGCGCGCGGATGGGCCGATCCTGGTCGGCCTGCCCCCCGACGCTCGGCATGAAGTCGCCGCGCTCGCCTTCGCCACGGCCGCGCGCCGCGCCGGCCTGCCGGTCATCTATCTCGGCGCCGATGTCCCCGCCGCCTCGTGGATCGAGGCCGTTCGCCGGACCGGTGCCCGAGCGGTAGTGCTGGGCGTCGCACTGGAGCAGGATGTGACGGCGGCCGAGCGAGTTGTCACCGCACTTGGCGAGTCAGCCTCCGAGGTGGTCATCGCCGTCGGGGGGCGCCGGTCCGAATCCGTCCGCAATGGTGCCGTCGTGCGACTGCCGAATGCGCTCAGCACCGCGGTGGAGACGCTTCGCGCCACGCTCGATTGAGCGCCGCGATTTGCGCCGGGGCGCAAACAACTGGCAACTTCTCGGCCGTTCAACTCGATTCAGGCCTGATTTGCCTCACCGTTTGCGCGGTGGCGCAAATCTTGAGACGAGAGCTCCCGGATGGAGCCCTACCTGCCAGTTGTTTGCACCGGGGTGCAACTCAGTCGGTCAGAGCGGCCGGCGGGAGCGGATGACGCCCACCGCCAAGAGGCCAGCGAGCACGGTGACCACGACGAGCGCTCCCGCCTCCCGCGCGACGAACTCCGGATAACGCTCGCCCGGCACGAGATACGACACCATCGTCATGCCTGGCGGATCCTCCCCGGTCCGCACCTCGTTCGGGTCCGGTTGGTTGGCTTCATACCAGTCATCCATGCTGATCACCTCGCCGGTGTCGTCGTCACGGTAAGCGTTGTCCACCGGCCAGCTGTCCAAGAACGTCTGCTCGTGGGCAGGGATCGGCACGGCCTCCGCCCTGATGAGCGCTTCGCGGCCAACGGTGAGACCGATCAAGAGCAAGGTCGCCGTCTCGAATACCGCTTGGCCAGTCCTTCCGCTTGAGGAACGATCTCGTCCGCCATCACATCCCTCCGTGCCGACATGATGACCACTCAGCCCAGGCCGAAAGCGTGATCATGCCAACCGTGTGGGGCGGGCCGACCCGTTGGCCGATGGTCGCCAGCGGACGTAGACCTCGGCGGCGATCGCGTGCATGACGAACGAGATCCAGAATGCGACGCCGAACGCATCGCGGAACGACATCACAGCGAACGCCTCGAACAGGCCGATCCAGATGCGGATGGTGCCCACGGCCAGTCCGACCGCGAAGGCTCGGATCATCCAGCGCCGATGCGCCGCGATGTCACGGCGCCGGATGGCTGCATAGGCGATCGCCAGGCTGGCGAGGAACCACAGTCCGAACGCGACCGCGGCCGATGCCTGGAGCAAACCGCCGAACGACAGGAAGAAGCCGAAGGTGATCGCGAAGACACCGCTCAGAAGCCCTGCCGTGAGCGCAACCCGCCCGAGCCGCCGATGGCGCTCCAGGTTGCGGTTCCTGAAGCTGCGCGATAGCTGGAACGGTGCTATGAGCAGGTACACCACTCCCGGGAGGATGTGGGCGTAGGCGAGCCATGGGTAGCGCACGTATCGGTGCTCGAAGTCCGACTCGTCGGGAAGCGTGCCTGACACGATGTGCGGCAGGTCCACCAGGAGCCGGATGACCACGAAGACCAGCACGATGGCGATCAACATCGCGACGACCATCCACGCGGTTCTTGAGGTCCGTTGCGCGGTCATCCACCGAGTCTAGCCGCGTCTCCTTACCGGATTACGTCGGACGGCGGACTCGGATGACCAGCAGGGCCATCAGGCCAGCGACGACGAAGACGAGGAGGTACACGCCCGACTCCATCAGCACGAAATCGTCGAACCGATGAGCCGGTAGAACTCGCGCCGCCTGCTCCCACCCCTCGATCGCGTCTGACCCAGTGGTCATGGCGTTGAGCTCGTCGGGATAGCGCTCGTAGGCCTCCTCGTAGGTCATGATCTCGCCGGTCGACTCCGACCGGAACCCGCTATCCCACACCATGTGGACGATTTCCCAGTCCCCTTCGCGCAAGACCTGCCACTCAGCCTGGGCGCGCTGGAGCTCGGACGAGCCGTAGGTGATCACCAGCACCAAGCCGATGGTCAGGGCGGCCGTCACCAGGATCGCCGGCAGGACACGCCCGGCGACCAGCCCGACGGCGACGCCGAGCGCGAAGACGCCGAGCCCACGCGCGGCGACGATCGGCCCGAACAGGCCGAACTGGCGGAAGCCGAGCTCCTGTCCGTCCAACGCGACGAGTGCCCGCTCATTCGCCTGCCCGAGCAGGAGGAGCGCGACCGCGAGCATGACCGCGATCGGGACGACTCGCCCAAGCAGCCACCCGATGCGCGAGGACGCCAGCGACCAGGCGAGGGGCGCCGTGCGATGCTCGAGCTCCCGCGCGACAATCGGCGCGCCGAGCAGGATGCCCGCGGCGAACGGCAAGAATCCAACTGTCAGCGTCATCGGCGCGGCGACCGTCGGCAGAATGTTGCTCCAGTCGCTCAGTGACCGGCAGGCCGCGGCCAGTTGGGCGGGGTCCTCCTCAAAGCATGTGCGTAGCGGAGGCAGGACCGCGTCAAGCGCCATGCTTAGCCCGAGGAGGGCCAGGCCGTAGAGCGCGGAGCCGCCCACCAGGAACGCGAGCTCCCAGCGCTGCATGCGCCACGCAAGCCGAAGCCGATCGACCATCACTCCGGCCGTCGTCGGCGGACGACGATCGCCGCCGCCGCGCCCAGGAGGACGGTGGCGACAACGAGCACTACCGACTCACGAAGCAGCACCTCACCGTAGCGAGACGCGGCCACTCCGTAGTGGACCTCCTGTGGGAGGAGCGCCGGATCCGGTTCCGGACCGTACTCCTCGTAGATGGCCTGGACGAGGAGCTCGACCTCAGTGTCGCTGATCGGCCTTCCGTCCGGTGTCCGGAACTCGATTCCGGTCGTAATCGGGAAGGAGCCGGCAACGATGGACTCCGTCTGGGTGTCCATCTCGGCCGATTCCACCCAGTAAGGCAGGATGGTGCCCAAGCCGATCTGGAGGGCGACCGCGAGCGCGGTCCCGACGAGCAGACCGGGCAACAGCCGGCCGACGACCGCACCGATCGCGATGGCCGCCACGAGCATCAAGGTCGCCGTTGTCAGGAGCGAGACTCCGCGGAAGCCATGCTGGAGAAAGCCCAAGTCGCTGTGCGGGAAGTACGCCGCGTTCATCTGATCGGCACCGATCGCCATCGGGCCCAGAGCGCCGATGGCGGTCCCGATGACGGGGAATGTGCGCCATGCCAGCCATCGCAGCCGAGACACGGCCAACGGCCAGGCGATCATCGCGGTCCGATGCTCGATCTCTCGGGTCAAGATCGGCACTCCCAGGATGATCGGGACCGCGAACATGGCCAGGCGGATCCCGGTCTGGACCAGCCCGATCGCACTGCCATGGGTGTCCTGGAAGGCGTAGATCACCGTGCACGCCTTCGGTTCCACCGGCTGCCCGCACTGGGTCAGGATCGAGCGCATGTCGAGGGTCAGCCAGGCCGCGGCGGCCGCCAGT
>JBBSLF010000010.1:0-25263 GCA_038255505.1 Candidatus Limnocylindria bacterium | reverse complement strand
GTCCGCCCCCAGGCGTCGAAGCGCGGTCACCCACACGACGATCGCCGTCATCCCGTCGGCGTCGTAGTCACCCCAGATGGCCATCGGCTCGCCGTTCGCCAGCGCCGCGTCAATCCTGTTCAGTGCCCGGTCTGCATCGGCCATGCGGGTCAGGTCATGCAGCGCACCGGTGCCAGCCGAGAGAAAGCGTCCGAGCTGCTCGTCATCCCGGAAGCCGCGACGAGCCAACAATGTGGCCACCGGGGCGCCGAAGCCGACGAACGCCGGTGGGTTCGCGACGGGTTCCGGGAGCAGCCAATCAAGGCTCGGGACGATCACTCTCGCATGGTAGCCGTGGCCGATGACGCGCCGCTTACCATTCGGTTACTGCGCTCGTCATATCGCATTGCGCGGTGGCGGCTCGGCCATCTACCCGCGCCTTGGGTAGGACTCCGCCTGACCCGAGCCGACGCTGTCGGTTTACCCTCCCGACGAGTAACTCGGCCCCGATTTGGCAGAGTCGAGCACCTCGACGCTGTGGTTCACCCGCCATGCGGGTATCTGGCGGAGTACCGAGCAGCGAGTAGCGAGGGGTTGTGCTACGTGCGGACGGGGCGAGCCTTACGCTTCGCATCCCAGTCCTGCCAGGCCACGAGGATCTGGGCCGCGTTGAAGATCGACGAGTACGTCCCACTGAGCACACCCAGCAGCAATGCGAGGCCGAAGGTGCGGATCGTCGGCGGACCGAGAACCACGAGCGCGCCCAGCGTCACGGCCACGGTCACGGATGTGATGATTGATCGGCTCATCGTCTGAAGGATCGAGTGGTTGACGATGGCTCCGAATGTCTCTCCCGCATGCCGAATCCGATTCTCGCGGATGCGGTCAAATACGACGATCGTGTCGTGCACGCTGAATGCGATGATCGTGAGCAGGGCAGTCACGAAGAGCGCGTCGAACTCCACGTTGAAGAAGAAGCCGAGGATCGCGAATGTGCCGACCACGAGAATGACGTCGTGGAGCAGCGCCACGATGGCCGCCGTCCCGAAGCGGAACCCGAAGCGCATCCACAGATAGCCAAGGAGGAAAATCTCGCCGATGATGATGAGGACCGCCGAGCTCCGGATGAGATCGGCGCCGATGATCGGGCCAACCGTCCGGACCAGGCGAGGCTCGCCCTCGCCGAACTGTGCTGCGAGGTCATCCTCGAGATCCGCGAACTCGGTGCCCTCCGCAATCGGGGCCGGTGTCGGCTCCACACTCTCGCTGGGCTCAGCCGATGCACTGGGCTCAGCCGATGCACTGGGCTCAGCCGATGCACTGGGCTCAGCGCTGGCGCCATCGGTGGCAGACGCCGATGCAGACGGCGCCGGGGCATCGGTCTCTGCCGGGATGAGGTCGATCGGCTCGGTTCGAATGCGCAGAAAGTCATCGGGCAGGCTGGTCACCACGACGTCGTCATAGCCGAGCTCTGCGAGCGCATCGGTCATTTCGGCGGAAGTCGGCTCTTCCGCGTAGCGGACCTCCCACTCGGTACCGCCGGTGAAGTCGATCGACGGCTTCAGGCCGCCGATGAGGATGAAGAGCAGCCCCGGAATGGTGAGGATGGCGCTGAAGGCGAACCACAGGGTGCGCTTGCCGACGATGTCATACATATCCCTAGCGCTCCACGTGGTAGAGCTCGAGCCGGCGGCCCCAGCTCGTTCGGGTGACGAAACGCAGGAGCGTGCGCGTCACGGTGACGGCGCTGAACATGCTCACCAGCACGCCGATGATCAGCACGAGCGCGAAGCCCTTGACCACGGTTGTGCCCTGCCAGTACAGCCAGCCCGCGACGAGAAGAGACGCAACGTTCGAGTCGAGGATGCTCGACCAGGCGCGGTTGAATCCGGCCTCGATCGACGGACCAAGCGTCTTGCCCGAGCGGATCTCCTCTTTCATGCGCTCGAAGATGAGGATGTTGGCGTCGACTGCCATGCCGATGGACAGGATGAACGCCGCCACACCGGCCAGCGTCAGCGTGACTCCGATGAGCCGGAAGATCGCGTAGATGACGAGCGTGTAGAAGAGAAGCGCGAGCGCGGAGACAGCGCCCGGTAGCCGGTAATACGCGACCATGAAGAACAGGACGAGGAAGAGGCCAACGGCGCCGGCAATGAGTGCCTGGCCCAGGAAATTCGCGCCGAGGGTCGGGTCGACCGTCTCGAATCCCGCCTCGGTGAGCGAGATCGGGAGCGCACCGAAGCGCAGGGTGTTGTAGAGATTCGTGCGCTCGAGCTCGTTCTCCTGGGTTGCGGTGCCGACGGTGATGATCGTCGTGCCGCCGCAGATCGCGGCCTGAATGGTCGGCGTGGTGATGATGATGCCGTCGAGCGCGATCGGGCCGGGACGGCCGACGTTCGCTGAAGTGAAGCTGCACCACGCCTGGTTGCCCGCATCGCGCAGGTTGAAAGAGACGCCGATCTGGTTGCCCGAGCCGACGTCCGGCGCCACGCTCGCGGGGTCGATCTGGCCACCATCGAAAATCTCGCGGACGGCTTCAGCCTCGAGCAGGGTCCCGATGTTCTGATCGTCAACGAGCTGTTGGCCGAGCGGATCGATGAACTGGAGCCGACCGGTGGAGCCGACCAGGCTGCGCACCTGATCTTCATCGTTGACGCCCGGGACCTCGACCACGATGCGCCGCGACCCATCGCCTCCAGTCTCGGTGCGGACCTGCGGCTCACTGACGCCGATGCCGGCGACGCGGCGCTCGATGATGTCGCGCGCAGTTGCCACCTGTTCGTCGGTGATCGGCTCATCACCCTGGGCCTCGGCTTCCAGCGTGACTCGCAGCCCGCCCTCGAGGTCGAGGCCCAGGACCGTGCGGAACTCGACGCCGAGCACCTCGTCCGGGAGCCACTCAAGGCCCAGCGTCTGACGCGGAAGGTTGATGAAGATCGCCACGATGGCGATCACCCCGATCACCCAGGGTGCGATGCGACGCCAGGTCATACTTGGCCGTAGTCCCTCAGATCATCGGGCTATCGTGCGGGCGCGGGACGCCTCGGACACGAAACACGCCGCTTCACCAGCGGCGGGCGACGATGAGTATAGCGGAGTCGCCTCGGATGCCCGACACGAAGCTTCAAGCCAGCATGCCCTCGCGGGCGAGATGCGACTTCAGGAGCTCGGCGAGGTCGCGGCTGATCCCGGGCGTCGCGGCCACGTCATCAATAGAGGCTTCTCGGATGCGCCGGACAGAACCAAAGCGCTTCAACAGCGCCTTCTTGCGCCCGGGACCGATGCCGGCGATGTCATCCAGCTCGCTGCGCAGCGCCTTCTTGCCGCGTACGTCGCGGTGGTAGGTGATCGCGAACCGATGCGCCTCATCGCGAATGCGCTGGACCAGGTAGAGCGCCTGTGACCGACGCGGCAGAACGACGGGCGCCGCCTGACCGGGCAGGTGCAGCTCCTCGAACCGCTTAGCCAAACCGGTGAGAGGCACGTCGGTGATGCCGAGATCGTCCATGACCCCGACGGCGGCCGAGAGCTGGCCCTTCCCGCCGTCCACGATGACGAGGTCGGGCACCGCCCACCCGGACTCTCGCGGCCGATCCCCGACCTCCTCGGGCACCTCGTCCGCGCCGACGGCGTCGAGCGACAGTGCTCCGGTCTCGGCCCGCAGCTTTGCGACGCGACTGAATCGGCGACGGAGCACCTCGGCCATCATCCGGAAGTCGTCCGGCGTGTCACCGGAGCGGATGCGAAAGCGGCGATACTCCTTCGGCTCCGGCCGCCCGTCGATGAACACGACCATCGATCCGACCGCCGATGTGCCCTGGATGTTGCTCATGTCGTAGCACTCGATCCGCTCCGGCAGCTTTGACAGCCCAACGGCGGCGGCGAGCTCCCCCAGCGCCTCATCGCGTCGGGCGGTATCGGCGAGCCGGTCGGCGCGCTCCCTTGACAGCGCCTCGATCGCGTTGCCGCTGGCCAGCGCCACCAGCCGTCGCTTCTCGCCCCGCTCGGGGACGCTGATCGTGACCCGGACACCGCGCCGATCCGCAAGATAGGTAGCGAGGTCATCGGCCCCGGCCGGCATGAGCGGAGTGAGCAGGGCGCGCGGAAGCGCATCGGTGCTGGCGTAGTACTGCTGGAGGAAGGAGCCGAGGACCTCGGCATCGGCCACGTCACGGGCGCCCTCAACCATGAAATGCTCGCGGCCGATGAGCTTGCCGGTGCGCACCTGCATGACCTGCACGCAGGCATCGTCATCCTCGCGTGCAAGACCGATGACGTCGTGTTCGGCGCGGCTGAAGGCGGACATCTTCTGCTGCTCCATGGTGCGCTCGACGGCGCGCAGCTTGTCCCGGGTGGCCGCCGCCTGCTCAAAGCGGAGAGCCTCGCTGTGATCGGTCATCTCGTGGCGCAGATCGGCGGCGATCGGCTCCTGCTTGCCATCAAGGAAGTCCACGATCTGGCCGATCGTCGCGCGATACTCCGGCTTCGGAATGGCCTGGATGCAGGGCCCCTGGCATCGGCTGATGTAATAGAGGAGACAGGGCCGCTCGAGGACGCTTTTCCCATCGGGAATCTCCAGGTTGCAGGTCCGGAACGGGAAGACCTTGCGCAGGAGCTTCAGCGTCTCGTCCACGCTGGAGGCCGATGCATACGGTCCGAAATAGCGACTTCCATCCCGCGTCAGCTTCCGGGTGCGAACGATTCGCGGGAAATCCTCGCCCAGGGTGATCTTCACGAACGGGTAGCTCTTGTCATCGCGCAGGCGAATGTTGAAGCGAGGCCGATGCTCCTTGATGAGATTGCTCTCGAGCAGATAGGCCTCGCTGACCGTATCGGTCACGATGTACTCGACGTCCGCGACTTCCGTCACCATGCGGCCGATGCGGACATCTTCTGGACCACGCGCTCCAAAGTACGACCACACGCGGCTGCGCAGGGAGTCGGCCTAGCCGACGTAGAGGACTCGGCCTTCCGCGTTCTTCATGAGGTACACGCCCGGCCTGGTCGGCATCCGGCGCAGCAGGGCGCGCAACGACTCGGGCAGGGCACGCTGGGGGCTCATCTCATGAATTCTAGGTCCGCGGGCGTCTGCCGGCCCCAAGACTGATGCCATTTGCACTCAGCGCACGGATCTACGCCTTCCAATTGATGGAAGAGGGGGGCTGCCCTCGTTCTATGCGCTCAACGCATGATTCGACGGGATGGCGTAGGGGTCTACCCGAGAAGACGACACATCTTGCGCCAGGCGCACTTTATGGGCGGTCATCTGCATTCACCTCTCAGATCCGTGCGCTGAGTGCAAAGCGCCGAGAGGCGGGCGCACCATCAGAGGCCGAAGTAGGCGACGCCGTCCCCCGCCGCATCGATGAGCTCGAGGAGTTGATGCAGAGGCCGTGACGTGCGGGCGATCTCCTCACGATCGACCCAGGCGACCTCGGCGATCTCGCCAAACTGCGGTTGCATCTCGCCGCCAACAACGCGTCCGGCGTACACGAAGCTCACGTCTCGGCCGCGGCGAGCGTCCACGAGGACGAGCCGCTCAACGATCACGGACAAACCAGTCTCCTCCTGGGTCTCGCGAGCCGCACCGTCGTGCGGTGTCTCGCCACGCTCGATTCGACCGCCCGGCAGCATCCATCCCGGCCCCAGGTAGGTCGTCCGAACGACAAGGACCCGACCCGAGTCATCGGTCAGAAAGACGTGGGCGCCTTCCGTTCGTCGATATCGGCCACCGAAGAGGCCGGCGAACTGCACCGCGCCACTGACCAACAGGCGTGGAAGATCGGTCCATCGCAGGCGCCGGCTACGGCGCATCGGTGCTCGAATCTGGTGGCCGGTCAAGCTCGCGAGCCAGGTGGGAGCGGACCCCGCCATACGAGCCCGGTCCGGTCCAGTCCGTCGGAATCAGGATGTACTGGCCGATGGTGTTGGTCGTCGCCATCAGAACGATCCCTTCGCTCAGCTCGATACGACGATCACTCGAGAGGTGCGATGACAGGAGGAAGAGGTCAATGGCCGAGAGGTCGGTGCGTACGCGGCCCTCCAGCGCATCCATAAGCCGAAGCCCTGGCAGGATGGAGCTGATCCCCCCTGCCCCGAGCTCCGCACGCATGGCCCCGAGCACCCGCGCCTGGCGAACGGACCGGGCGAAGTCGGTGGACTCGGCGACCACGCTGGTAAAGCGGGCACGGCTGTAGGCGAGCGCCTCGTCGCCGTCCATCTGAAGCTCGCCGGCATCGAAGGAGCCGACGTTCCAGTCCCCCGCAAGGTGCCGCGCCTCCGTGTTGGTGTAGGCGAATGCCGTCGGATTATCGACGGTGACCCCACCGATCGAGTCGACCATGTCCCTGAACCCATCAAAGTCAATCGAAAGCGCATGGTCGATTGTCAGCCCGGTCACGTCGCCGAGGACATCCGCGAGAAGTTGTGCCGCACCGTCGAGGCCGCCCGCGGCGTGACCGGCGGAGAAGACCGTATTCACCTTCCCGTTCTGCGGGAACGCAGCGACGCCCTCGATCCACAGGTCGCGCGGGATCGGGATGGTGGTTGTCGTATCGGTCGCCGGATCAATGGACATGATCTGAATCGAATCGGCGAGATACGCGCCGTCGTGGTCTCCCCCGCCGTAACCGACCATGAGCACGTTGACGCGGTCGCTGCCGTTCAGCGGCCCGAGGAGTGCCGTCGACGGGAAGGTCGCGCTCGACACGGTGGCATTGAAGGCCACCGCTCGCAAGCCGATGAGCACGCTAACCACGATGACTGCGAGCAGCGCGAGGAGGGCGATGATGCCCAGCGTGCGGCCGATGGAACCGCGCCGCCTCGGAGGGGGAGTGCCGGGCCGCGGCCGGCGCGACGGTCGTGCTCCACGAGGACCGTCACCCGGAGACGTGCGACGCGCGCCGACCCTGCCAGATCGAATCTGATCGCGGTCGTAGGGGACGGTGTCATCGGCCTGCCGTCTCAACGATCTCCTCATGCTGCCGCTCAGGCAATGGTCGGTCGGGGGTAGATACGGGCGAGACGAAAGGATAGGGCCTCGGCCAGTAAGCCGCCGATGATCCGCTGGTAAGCGGCCATGGCCATCATCTTCTCGATGACCGTCACGACCGTTCCCAGCCTGGCCCTCGAGCCCATCCTGGCCGCCCTGGATGCGGAGCAGCGTGCGGCGGCGACGCTGCCCGATGGCCCGGCACAGATCATCGCCCCAGCCGGGAGCGGCAAGACGACGACCATGGTCGCCCGCCTGGCAGTTCTGCTGTCGCGCGGCGTGGCGCCCGACCGGATCTGCGTCGTCACCTTCAACCGCGATGCGGCACTGGACCTCAAGTCGCGGGTCGAGCGGCGTCTCGGCACCCAGGTGCCGGCAGCCACCTCTATCGAGATCCGGACCCTGCATGCCCTCGCCCGGCAGGTACTCCTGGACGCTGGCGAGGGCCGCAACATCGTGGCCGACCGGCTCCCACTGCTTCGTGCCGCTCGCCGGCGCGTTGTGGCGGGCGACCCGTCAGTGACGCCACCTCCCGATGCTACGCTGCTTGACACTTGGCTGTCCGCCTGGAAGGTCGAACGCCGCGATCCGCCGTCCGAAGCCAGGCCGGCCCTCGACGTGTACGCAGACCTGCTGCGCGCTCGCGGCGCCGTGGACTTCGACGATCTCGTGGTCCGCGCCGGTGACCTGCTCGAGACCGATCCGCGCCTCCGGTTGCGCTGGCAGTCGCGCTTCCTCCACGTCTGCGTCGACGAGTTCCAGGATGTCGACGCGTCACAGCTGCGGCTCGTCCGGCTCCTCGCGTCCCCGGAGGACAACCTGTTCGTGGTCGGCGATGACGACCAGACCATTTACGCCTGGCGCTTGGCCGATGTCCGTCGAATTTTGCGGTTCAGTTCCGACTACCCGTCTGCGCATCGGGTCATGCTGGCGACAAACTACCGGTGTCCAGC
The DNA here is from genome assembly GCA_038255505.1 of Candidatus Limnocylindria bacterium. GTDB lineage: Bacteria > Chloroflexota > Limnocylindria > QHBO01 > QHBO01 > JACDBZ01. Next base: position 17,337 of record JBBSLF010000010.1, on the reverse strand, counting down.
GTCCGTCATTGCCGCCTCCGCCCGCATGGTCGCAGTCAACCGCGAGCGCTTCGCAAAGCCGATTCGTGCGCCCTCCGGTTCGCCGGTGTCCAGCAACTCGATCAGCGCCTGGAGCACGGGCGACCCTTCATGGGCCGATGCAATGGCCCGGTTTGCCGCCACCAAAGACGCTGCCAATCGCTCGCTCTGCTTCCTGTCCCGCACGCGCGGCGAGCTGACGCCGGTCCTGCTGGCCCTCATTCGCGCCGGCGTCCGCCACGCGACGGCGGTTTCCCCGCTCGTCGAGGCCTCGTCAGTCGTCGAGATGGCGAGTGCCGCTCGCGACAGCGACGACCGTGACCACCCCTTCCATGTCCTGAGACGCCTTCGCACGGCCCGAGGCTGGGATCGCGGAAGCCCGGCCGGAGACCTCCTGACCGATGACGAGCACGCGGCGATCGACGCGCTGCTGGGTTGGACGACCGGGTTCGCCACGACCGACGCCTTCCTGGCCGCCTACGATGCGGCGCGTTCACGTATTGCCGGCCTGCGCGATCCTGAAGCGCCGGTCGAGCTGGGCACCGTCCACGCCTCGAAGGGGCGCGAGTGGGAGACGGTCGTCCTCATCGGCTTCGAGGCCGGTTCGATGCCGAACCGGCGCTCACTCGTGGATGCCGCCGATCCAGACCGCGCGATGGAAGAGGAACGCCGCCTGGCCTACGTCGCGCTGACCCGGGCGACACGTCACTTGGTCCTTGCCTTCGATCCTGCGCGGCCGTCACCGTTTTTGACCGAGATGGGACTCGCCGCGCAGCGGGCCAAAGCGAAATGAGCGCCGCAACGAAGCAAGGTACCAATTATCGTCCTCGCGGCCGGTACGGCTGGGCTCAGGAGCTGGCGACGACGGTCTCACGCCGACGACGTCGCGCGGGTTCCCATCCGGCTTCCGCCGTTCCGAGCACCGAACGCAGATATCGGCCGGTGTAGGACGCCGCAACCCGCGCGACCTGCTCGGGCGTGCCGGCGGCCACGAGCCGGCCGCCCTTGTCACCGCCCTCCGGACCGAGGTCGATGACCCAGTCGGCGGTCTTGATGACGTCGAGGTTGTGCTCGATGACGACGACCGTGTTCCCGCTCTCCACGAGCCGCGAGAGGACCTGGAGCAGGCGCGCGACGTCGTCGAAGTGGAGACCGGTCGTCGGCTCGTCGAGGATGTAGAACGTCTTGCCGGTCGCCCGCTTTGACAGCTCGGTGGCCAGCTTGACCCGCTGCGCCTCGCCACCGGACAACGTCGTTGCCGGTTGGCCGAGGTGAACGTAGCCCATGCCCACATCGGTCAGCGTCTGGAGCTTGTTGCGAATCGACGGCACAGCGTCGAAGAACTTCAACGCCTCTTCGACCGTCATCTCCAGGATCTCAGCGACGTTCTTCCCCTTGTAATGGATCTCGAGCGTTTCGCGGTTGTAGCGCTTTCCCTTGCAGACCTCGCACGGGACGTAGACATCGGGCAGGAAGTGCATCTCGATCTGCACGATCCCCGCGCCCTGGCAAGCCTCGCAGCGGCCGCCCTTGACGTTGAAGCTGAAGCGCCCGGGCTTGTAGCCACGCAGCCGAGACTCGGGCACAGCCGCCAGCATCTCGCGAAGCGGACTCCAGAGCCCCGTGTACGTCGCCGGGTTTGAGCGCGGCGTGCGACCGATCGGTGACTGATCGATCTCGATGACCTTGTCGATCAGCTCGATCCCCTCGATCCGATCGTGCTTTCCGGCAGGCTCGCGTGAGCCCCAGATGCGCTGCGCCAGCGCGGGATGCAGGATCTGGGTCACGAGGCTCGATTTGCCGGAGCCACTGACGCCGGTCACCGCCACGAACCGACCGAGCGGGAACGCAACATCGATGGCCTTGAGATTATTCTCGCGCGCGCCGCGCACCATGATCGCCTCGCCCTTGCCGTTGCGCCGTCGCTTCGGCACCGGCACGGACTTCTCGCCGCGCAGGTAGGCACCGGTGATCGAGCGGCGGTTCTGAAGCAGCCCGTCGAGCGATCCGGAATGGATGAGCCGTCCACCGTGCTCCCCCGCGGCCGGACCGATATCGATCACCCAGTCGGCCGACCGGATCGTCTCCTCGTCATGCTCGACGACGAGCAGCGTGTTCCCGAGATCACGCAGCCGCACCAGCGTGGCAATCAGCCGATCGTTGTCGCGCTGGTGCAGCCCGATGGATGGCTCGTCAAGGATGTACAGGACGCCCATGAGGCTCGAGCCGATCTGGGTGGCCAGCCGGATCCGCTGCGCCTCTCCCCCGCTCAGTGTCCCGGATGCACGGTCCAACGTCAGGTAGTCAAGACCAACATCCACCAGGAAGCCAAGCCGCGCCCGAATTTCCTTCAGCACCTGGCGGGCGATGTGGTTCTCGCGCTCGTTCAGGCGCGCAGGAAGCGCGTCGTACCAGGCCAGTGCATCGGTCACTGATCGGCGGGTCGTCTCAATCACGTTTCGGCCGGCAATGGTGACCGCCAGTGACTCGGGCTTCAGCCGCATGCCGCCGCAGGTCGGGCACGCCTTGTTCGTCATGTAGCGCTCGAAGTCGGCGCGCATCGTGTCCGATCCCGTCTCACGATGCCGTCGGGTCAGGTTCGGGATGATCCCCTCGAACGTCGTTCTGAACGTATGCGTGTTGCCATTGCGCGCCCGGTACTTCACGCCGATCCGCTCGCCACCGTTGCCGTACAGCAGGATCTTGCGCGCCTTGTCCGACAGGTCGCGCACGGGCACATCGGTCCGAAAATGATAGTGCTCCGCGACCGCATCGAGGATCTTGCTGAACCAGCTCTCGGTGGCGGCCATGCGACGCCAGGGCAGAACCGCTCCTTCGTCGACGCTGAGTTCATCGTTGGGAAGAACGAGGTCGGGATCGATCTCGAGTCGAGCCCCGAGACCGGTGCAGTCCGGGCAGGCTCCGTGCGGCGAGTTGAAGCTGAAGTTGCGCGGCGCGAGCTCATCGAACGACCCTCCGTGCTCGGGGCAGGCGTACTTCTCACTGAAGAGGCGATCCGCCTCCTTCGGAGGTGCATCCGGCAGATTGAGGAGCAGAAGTCCCTCCGACAGGCGCAGCGCGGTCTCGATCGAGTCGGCCATGCGCGTCGCATCCGGGCGTTCCGCGCCGTCGTCATCGGTCTGACGAACGACCAGGCGATCCACCACGACCTCGATCGAATGCTTGAACTTCTTGTCGAGCTTGATCTCCTCGTCCAGGTCGCGCAGCTCGCCGTCCACGCGGACGCGTACGAATCCCGCCTGCTTGGCGCCGGCCAGGAGCTTCTCGTGCTCCCCCTTGCGATCTCGGACGAGCGGAGCCATGAGCATGACGCGGGTATTCTCGGGAAGCCGATAGACCTGATCGACCATCTGCTCGACGGTCTGGCGCTCGATCTCGCGTCCACACACCGGGCAATGCATGCGGCCGATGCGAGCGAACAGCAGCCGAAGGTAGTCGTAGATCTCGGTGACGGTTCCGACGGTGCTGCGCGGGTTCTTGCTGGTGCCCTTCTGGTCAATGCTGATGGCCGGACTGAGCCCGTCGATCTGGTCGACGTCCGGCTTCTCCATCTGCCCCAGGAACTGTCGCGCGTAGGCACTCAGCGACTCAACGTAGCGACGCTGACCCTCAGCGTAGATGGTGTCGAACGCGAGGCTCGACTTGCCCGAACCGGAAAGCCCCGTGATCACGATCAGCTGATCGCGCGGCATCTCCACGTCGATATTCTTGAGGTTGTGCTCGCGAGCACCGCGAACCACGATCTTGTCTGAGGGCATCGGACGATCATCGTAGCAGGAACTGGACCGATGCGAACGCCTGTTCGGTTTCGCTCGATGCCGGAAGGATACCCAGGACCATCGGCGGAAGATTGGGCGGAACGGTCGCGTCTGGGGTGGATTAGGCGGGTTGTCGTCGAGATTCGAGGCGCGCAAGGTACTGGGAGATCGGTACGGGGGATGCCGACGGGGGGAACCAACGGGCGTGAGCCGGCCGACACGGGGAACATGGGCCGGCTCACATCCACTTTGTGGGGCAATCGACCGATGTTCTCGATGGCAGTACGCGGCTACGGTATCGTCATCTGGGACGGTGACGGACAATGGCGCACGTTCTGCGTCGACGAATCGCGCGGCGCCATGCTGTCCGCAACGGTCGAGTCCGCCATCGACGCCCTCCCACCCTCCGCTGACGAGTGGCACATCCGCGACGCACTCCTCTCCATCTCAGGCGCCGGGCTGTTCTCAGCCGATTGCGAGCACGGCCCTGGCGAATGTGACGGCGAGGTCGGTCTTCCCTGAACGCGGTCGCGCAACCGCGCGACGGATGACGTATTCCGGCGAATGGTTAGCAGTGCTAGCATTCCCGTCCCGCCCGCCGAATCCGTACACCGTGCTGCCTTCGAATGCCTGACCCTATGCCTGACGACCTCGCCATCCACGCCCGCGGTGTGACCCGCGTCTACAAGGCCAAGCCAGAACCCGTGACAGCCCTCGGCGGCGTCGACCTCGACGTTGCACCGGGCGAGTACTTCGGACTGCTCGGGCCGAACGGCGCCGGCAAGACAACGCTCATCAAGATCCTCACGACGCTGCTCATTCCGACGGCAGGCACGGCAATGGTCGCGGGGTTCGACGTCGTGACCGAGACGGCCAAGATTCGTCGCGTGATCAACATGGTGTCCGGTGGCGAACAGTCCGGCTATGGACTACTCACGGCGCGCGAGCAGCTGTGGATGTTCAGCCAGTTCTACGGCCTTCCCAACCGCGAAGGATGGCGCAAGGTCGACGAGCTGATCGAGATCACCGGCCTCACCGAGCAGAAGGACCAGAAAGTCCGAACCCTTTCGACCGGCCAGCGCCAGAAGCTCAACTTCGCGCGCGGCATGCTCAACGATCCATGGGTCCTGTTCCTCGACGAGCCGACGCTGGGACTCGACGTCGCGGCGGCACGAGATCTGCGCGAGCACACGCTGGCCTGGAAGGCCGCCGCACCCGGCCGGACGCTTCTCTTGACGACCCACTACATGGTCGAGGCCGAGCAACTCTGCGACCGCATCGCGATCGTGGACCGGGGCATGATTCTGGCCCTCGGGACGCCGGAAGAGCTTCGACGCCGTGTTCAGGCCGAGTCGATCTTCCGCATCGAGCTCGACCGCCTGCCGCAGAACGGTGGTCTGGCGGCGCTCACGGACCTTCCCGGCGTCATCTCGGCCGTGCCGGCGGACGACGATGCGACCGATGCTGCCGGCTCCGATCGCGTGGCCCTCAAGGTCGCCCTGGCCGACGACTCGGCGCTGACCAGCGTCGTGACGGCAGTCGCCGAACGCGGATCGCACCTTATCGGCCTCGCCAAGTCGGAGCCGAGCCTGGAGGATGTCTTCGTGGAGCTCGTCGGCCGCGGTTTCGGCGAGGAAGACGGCAAGGACGACCTCTCATGAACCGATACGCATCGACACCAGGTATGAACCCGCGCGAAGCGGCCGAATGGTCAACCGGACGCATCATCCGCTCGAACCTGCGCGCGGTCATCGGTCGCGCCTATCCGCGCGTCATCGGTCTCACGCGCGAGCCTTCGTGGCTCTTCTTCGAGATCTTCCTCCCGTTTCTGGCGGTCAGCGCGTTCGTGTTCGTCTATCGCGCGCTCGAGGCGCCGGAAGCATACGTCGGCTTCGTCGTGCTCGGTGGAGCCATGACCGCGTTCTGGCTCAACGTGGTGTGGATGATGGCCGCCCAGTTCTACTGGGAAAAGGATCAGGGCAACCTGGAGCTGTACTTCACCGCGCCGATGCACCTGATGAGCATCCTGGCCGGAATGGCAATCGGCGGCCTCGTGATGACGAGCTCACGGGCGCTGGCCGTCATCGGCATCGGCTCATTGCTCTACGGAGTGACCTATGACATCCAGCAGCCGCTCCTTCTGGCAGGCGTTTTCCTGCTGACCATGATTCCGCTGTATGGGATGGGCATGCTCTTCGCATCGCTGTTCCTGCTCTGGGGTCGCGAGGCCTTCCACCTCGCCCAGCTGCTCCAGGAGCCGATCTACTTCCTCGGTGGCGTCAACTTCCCGTTGCGCGCCATCGGACCCGTCGCCGGGGTCGTGATGGCAACCCTGCCGCTCGGGGTCGGACTCGACGCGATGCGCCAGCTGGTCTTCGCGGACAGCGGGGTGGCGGGCGTGCTGCCGGTGGGCACCGAGGTCCTGATCCTCGCCGTGATGGGGGTCGTGTTCATCGTGGCCGCCCGGCTGGCGCTCGGGTATCTCGAGACGCTCGCACGGCGCGAGGGACGCCTGACGCTGCGATGGCAGTGACCGGCCGCGGCGCGTCGGTGCGCGGCATGACGCTGGCGGATGCGTGGCGCACCTTCCTAACGGCCACCAAGCTCGGCTGGGCGATCGAGGCGAACTGGTCGGATCCGTTCCTGTTCGCCGTCTACACCATGGCGAAGCCGTTGGCGGCAGCCGGCATTCTGGTCGTCATGTTCCAGGTCATCACCGGCGGCCAGAACCCCGAATTCCTTCAGTTTCTGATCGTCGGCAGCGCTCTTTGGAACGTCGTCTTCGGCGTCATGAGCGGGCTGGTGCAGTCAATTCTCGAGGATCGCGAGCGCTACCGGATGATCAAGTACGTCGTGGTCACGCCGACCTCTCTCTTTCCGTTCCTGCTCGGTCGATCGCTGGCCCGCGTTGCCGTTTCGTTCGTGGCGGTCGTGCTGACGATGGTCGTGGGCGTCCTGTTCCTGGGGGTCGACCTGCAACCAAACCTGGTCTACCTGATACCAGCAACCGTGCTGGGTGTCACGGCGGTGATCGCGCTCGGAGTCTTCATGGCTGGATGGTGTCTGTCACTTCGCCAGGAGGCGTGGTCGTACCCCGAGGCGATCGCGGGAGCGCTGTACCTCGTGTCGGGGGCCATCTTCCCGATCGACATCCTGCCGACCATCCTCCACCCGATTGCCTATCTGTCGCCGACCACGTGGTGGCTCGAGGCTTCGCGGCGCGGACTCCTCGGCCATGGATCGCCGGGGGCGATCGGCGGCCTGTCCGACGAAGCCGTCATGCTCATCCTCCTCGTCAGCACGGCCGTGGTCGTCCCGGTCGCGCTCGCGGCCTTTGCATGGTTCATGCGGCGCGCCCGTCGGGCCGGCCTTCTCGACATGACAACCGGTAGCTGAACCACTTCGCGGACGTCGGCCGGCCGGTGTGGCTACCGCACCAACTCGTCGTAGTCGGTCACGACGAAGGTATTCCGACAACGCTCTAGGCGTTCAGGCACGCAGGACGATGACCGCGCATCAGCGAAGGCGCCCACGAACACGAGCTGCTGCCCGCGCAGGTTCGGTCCGCCCGGCTCGGCACGCGACGGAAAGACGTTTCCCAGCGGCCCCGCCAGTCGCAACCCGGAGCGCAGCAGCTCCTCTTGGGTCACATCCGCCTCCGGCTGAAAGGGAAGGATCACGCGCAACGGACAATCGCGCTGGAGCCAGGCCACGGACGCATCCGCTCCGCCCGTGTCGCCCGCGCAATCGCCATCCAGCTCGGCGTACCAGCCGCTCACGTAGAGCTCGTCGCTCCCCCACTGCTCGGCAGGCGACCCTCCTGCCAGCGCCTCCTCGACGCTCAATGGGTCAACCTCCGGGCGTGTGCCGCCAAGCGACCCAACCACGATCATGAAGAGCACGAACGCGCCAAGGCCGGCCACGGCCAGGACACCCAGCCGTCCCTCCTGCGTCATGATTCCAAGCTCGCCCATTGGTCGCGCAACAGCTCGATCCCGCGCCGCCAGAGCTCCACGTGGGCTGCATCATTGAGCCAGGTTGACGCACCCGACGGATGCGGAAGGCACAGGACCGATGCACCCGGTGCGCCCTCCCACGCCAGTTCACGGCCCACCAGCGCCTCCAGCTTGGTGCCGGCGCCAAAGGCAAACCGATGCGCCATGCCTCCGACCAGCAGCACCAGCCGAGGCTCCACGTGACGCAGTTCCTCGCGCAGGTACGGGGTCCAGCGTTCGATCTCGGCGCGCGATGGCGGCCGGTCAACCGATGAGCCCGGTGCGCGCCCGGGATAGCACTTGCCGATGCTCGTCACGTACCAGCGCTCCCGGAAATCCTCGACGCCGATGCCGGCAACGGCCAGCCAGCCGCACAGGCGCTTCCCCGCATCCCACGCAAAGGGCAGGCCGGTCTCGATCTCGCGCCAGCCGGGAGCCTGGCCGATGAGCATGGCGCGCTCGGTGCCGTCCCCCGACAGCACGGCGGCCGAGCCCCCTTCGCAGGCGGGCATGGCATCCTGCAGCGAGCGCAAAACCGTGCCGATCGCAGCCCGGCGCGGCGATGGGGTGGGCCAGTCGCCAGCGTGGCGCAACCGTCGTGGCAGCGCCTCCGCCAGGTCGATCACGCTGACGGTCGCAGCGCCTCGGCTGCTCGCAGGTCGTCGGCGATGGCCAGCCGCAGGATGCGCCGAACCCCGTCCTCGAAGGGACCGGCCGCCGCGAGCGCATCGGTCAGGGCGTCGCGCGCCGCGTAGAGACGGTCGATCGCGTCGGTCGAAAGCTCCGGCGCCTGGCCCTTGAGTTCGCGCACGAAGGTGACATCCTGCCGCTCGATATCATCGAGAAGCTCGGCAGCGGCCGATGGATCGCCCGAATCCAGGGCCTCGGCGAGTTCCTCGCGCGCGAGCTCGAGCCAGCGCAGCCAGGTGGCGAACTCATCGTCTGACGGAGGAAGCTCGTCGAGCGTGAATGCCGCCCTGCGGCCGTCCACCGCGGCAGCGCGTTCGACTTCGTACCAGTTGTCGCCGACGAAGCGCGGCACGGTCTCGCCGTTGTCGCCGAGCCAGGCGGTGAACCGGCTGACGCGCATCGGCATCGACCCGGCCGCCTCGTCGTCCGTGGCGGCGAAGACGGCGCACCCGGGCAGCTCGGCGGCATAGGCAGCAACGTGGCCGTCGACATCGGTCTCGATGAAGATCGCGTGGGGCATGGTTCCGGCCATCTAGGGGCGTCTCCTGCGAGGGGGCTTTCGTCGAGAACCGGCGGCGATCACGTTTGGCCGGGTCTGAATGCTGAACACCTGCGATGGCTCACGCGGGGCAGGCTCACGGTCGGTCACGGCCACGGCGGCGTACACGTCGGCCGGGATGGCACCTGGCGCGGCGGCAAGCTCCTCGCGCAGCCGGCGGAGCTGAAGGACCTCGTCGCGCAGGGCAGCCGCACGCTCGAATTCGAGGTTACGCGCTGCCTCCTTCATCTGCGCCTCCAGGCGCGTCATCATCGCCGCGAGTTCGGCCGGCTCCTTGCCGGCAACCTGGAGCTCGGCCCGCTCCTCGGCCACCCGACGCAGGCTTTCATGGATGCTGCGAATCTCCTTGATGATGGTCTCGGGCGTGATCCCATGCTCAACGTTGTACGCCGTCTGCTTTTCGCGGCGCCGATCGGTCTCGTCCATGGCCTTGCGCATCGAGTCGGTGACGCGATCGGCGTACATGATCACCCGGCCCCCGATATTGCGGGCCGCCCGGCCGATCACCTGGATCAAGGAACCGCCCGAACGCAGGAAGCCCTCCTTATCGGCGTCGAGGATGGCGACGAGCGTCACTTCCGGAAGATCGAGGCCCTCGCGGAGCAGGTTGATGCCGACGAGAACGTCGTACACGCCCAGGCGCAGGTCACGCAGGATTTCGATCCGCTCGAGCGTGTCAACCTCGGAGTGCAGCCACTGGACCTTGATCCCGAGCTCGGACAGATAGTCGGACAGGTCCTCGGCCATCTTCTTCGTCAGCGTCGTCACGAGCGCCCGCTCGCCACGCTCGACCGTGCCGCGGATCTCGGCCAGCAGGTCGTCGATCTGGCCGGCGGTTGGCCGAACCGTGATCGTGGGATCCACGACACCGGTGGGACGGATGAACTGCTCCGCCACGCGGTCAGCCCGCTCCGTCTCGTACGGGCCCGGCGTGGCAGACATGTAGACCACCTGGCTCATGTGATCCTCGAACTCCTCGAAGGTGAGCGGGCGGTTGTCGAGGGCCGACGGCAGCCGGAACCCGAAGTCGACCAGGATCTCCTTGCGGGTTCGATCGTTCTTGTACATGCCGTGGACCTGGGGGATCGTCATGTGGCTCTCGTCCACGATGAGCAGGAAGTCGGTCGGGAAGTAGTCGATGAGCGTCCAGGGCCGTGAACCTGCCTCACGGCCGGCGAGGTGTCGCGAGTAGTTCTCGATGCCAGAGCAGAACCCGACCTCGCGCATCATCTCGAGGTCGAACAGGGTCCGCTGTCGCAGTCGAGCCGCTTCAAGGTCGCGACCCTGGTCGTTGAGCCAGCCGACGCGTTCCTCCATCTCGGCCTCGATCTTCTCGACCGCGGCCAGCAGCTTGTCGCGCGGCGTCACGTAATGCGATGCCGGGTAGAGGTTGAGCTCGGTACGGTCAGCGAGCACCTCCCCGGTGAGGTCGTCGATCTCGACGATCCGTTCGACCTCGTCGCCGAAGAAGTCAACGCGCACGACGTACTCGCCATGCGGCGGCTGCACCTCCAGCACGTCTCCGCGCACGCGGAACTTGGCGCGGCCCAGTGCCATGTCGTTGCGCTGGTACTGGAGATCCACCAGGTGCCGGAGGATGCCATCGCGGCGGTAGTGACCACCACGCTTGAGATTGATGACCGTGGCGCCATAGTCGACCGGGGCGCCCAGACCATAGATGGCAGAGACGGACGCGACGATGACCACGTCTCGCCGCTCGAACAGCGCGCGCGTCGCGTTGTGGCGCAGCCGGTCGATCTCGTCGTTGCGGGACGAGTCCTTCTCGATGTACGTATCGGATCGTGGCAGGTACGCCTCGGGCTGGAAGTAGTCGTAGTAGCTCACGAAGTACTCGACCGCGTTGTCCGGGAAAAACTCTTTGAACTCCTGGTAGAGCTGCGCGGCGAGCGTCTTGTTGTGGGCCATGATCAACGTCGGCTTCTGGACCGCCTCGATCAATTTCGCAGCTGCAAACGTTTTCCCCGTCCCCGTCGCTCCCAGGAGGACCTGGTGCTTCAGGCCGCCTTCGATCCCGTCAACCAGCGAGGCAATCGCGGCAGGCTGATCGCCGGTCGGCTCGAACGGGGCGTGAACCTTGAGGTCGGGCATGGACCATCGATTCTAGCCGGAGCCCATCGGTCCCATGCGAACCGGCCCCCAACGGCCTATATCGGTACCAATGGAGCATCCGTACGATCGGCTTGGCTGCCCGCCATCTGAACCGATATGAAATGTGTCCACCGTAACGATGTCCATCCCTGAGCCACGCCCTGCTCCGATACCGGCCTCCCCGGCCGGTTCGCACCGCCCGCGCGACCGCGAGCGCGGCCAGGCAATGGTCGAGTTCGCCGCCGTACTGCTCCCGCTGATCCTGGTGCTCGTCGGCATCATCCAGTTCGGATTCCTCTTCTCCGCCTACGTCGGCGTGAGCAACTCGGCTCGCGAGGCCGCTCGCATGGGGACGATCTACCAGTTCGATACGGACCTGACGCCCGGGCAGAACGACTCGGCCCGATGCGCGGCGGTCCTCGAGGCCGCGGACCAGTCGCTCGATCCTGCGGTGCCCGGAACCTTCGCCGGAAGCTGCGCCACGATGAACGGCGGCGGTGACTTCGCCATTGCCTACCCCGATAGCGGAACCTGCACCGGATCGTCTCGGACGGGATGCCTTGTTCGAGTGACCCTGACGTATCGGCAACCGCTGTTCGTGCCCCTCGTCGGGACGTTCCTTTCATCCGATGGCACGGGCCAGGTGCCGCTGAGTGCCACCGTCACGATGGTGATCAATTGATGCCCCGCCAGGAGCGGGGACAGGTCCTGGTCATCGTGGCGCTGGCATTGGTCGTCCTGCTCGGTGCATCGGCCTTCACGATCGACCTCGGCCGTCGCGCCGCCGAGGAGCGTTATCTCCAGAACGCGGCGGATGCCGGCGCCCTCGCCGGCTGCAACGCGCGCCTCGATGGCGCGTCCGACGCATCGGTCATCGCTCGAGCGCACGAGGTCGCGACCGCCAACCTCGCCTCCTCACCGGCGGGCTCGGGTGCAACGCTCGCTCCCGGGGGCGCAGAGGAGTATCTCGACGGCTACTACGGCGTTCCGGAGCAGCTCCTCAATGGCGTCCTGGTCGACGGTTCCAACGTGCGGGTCGCCATCGACTCCACGATTGGCACGACGGTCGGCAAGGTGCTCGGGCGCGACTCCCTGCCCGCCATCGGGCGAGCGCATTGCACCCTCGAGCCGCAACCGCTGCTGCCGTTCATCGCCCGTCGCTACCAGAGCCCGCCGGGCGGCACGAACTTCATCGACCACCTCGCGACCGACGCCACGAGCCGGACGGGCGTGGTCGACGCGAGCAACCCGCGCGGCTACGGCGGCCGCACTCCGGCCAGCGAACTGGCCCCGGGACCGCAGTTCGAGCTCTTCGGGCCGAAGAGCCAGGCCACGAACAGCTCATTCCGTGGCTTCATCGCGCTCGACGTGCGCGACTTCAGCCACGCGACCTCGCGGAAGTACTTCAACGGCGCCACCGCCACGATGAGCTCGAACGTCCTCAAGAACCATCACGCACCGTACATCGAGGACGGCTACCCCGGCCCGGCCTTCCCCGCGGTCGAGACGCCGCCAACCGGTGACACACAGGTCGGGATCATGAGCGGGACAACAAATGCGCACACGACGCAGCCGTTCGCCAATGCCTACAGCGACGGCGACCGTCTGCTGCTCAGCGTCTACGACGGCACGGTGATGGCGATCCCCGACTTCGCCATCCAGCCGCCAACCTCGATGGCGCTCCCGGCGAACACGACGACTCCTGTCGCAGGGCCCAGCTTCGAGGTATCGCGCAACAACGCATTCACGAGCACGGTCACGTTCTCCCTCGTCGGGGACACCGGCGCCGCGGCGTCCGGCCACCCCGAGTACAACCTGCTCGCCGATCCTCCCGTGAGCCCGCCCGCCACCGGCACGATGAGCCAACCGACCTTCACGCCGAACACCTTCGTGCCGGCCCACAACGGCACGAGCGTCAGCATGGGTTCCATCCTGACTACCGACGTCCCGCCGGGCATCTATGCCGTCTGGCTCCAGGGTAAGGCCGGCGCGCCATACAGCCAGACCCGTCGTCAACCGTTTCCGGTGCGAATCGGCTCCGTTCCGCGCCAGTTCCGCATCGAGGGGCCGGTTGACGGCACGATCGACGCGATCGGCGGGTCAACGACCTTGCCACTGCGGATCGTCACCGACAGCGCGAGCGCCACGGCCTGGAACGGGGGGTCGGGCACCGCGACGGCCGTGGATGTCTCGTGGGACCCAGCCTCGCTGACGACCTGTTCCCACAGCGCGGTGGCATGGGGCACGCCGACGATCAGCTTCAACGGGATGGCGTCGGCCAGCGTCGCCCCGAGCTCGGGCACCGGGACGAGCGTCACCATGGTGATCAATTCCGGCAGCCTGGCGTCAGGGTGCTACCTCCTCACCCTCCGGGCGCAGGGGGCCAACGCCGATGGTCAGCCGGTCGTCCGCCTGCGCCAGGTGCAGTTCTCGGTCGCCGCCACCAGCGGACCGAACGAGTACGTCGACATCATCGGCTTCGCGGTCTTCGAGATCAGCGACATCGACGCCAATACCATCTTCGCCCAAGCGATCACTGGCATCTACGCAGACCCGAACGATCTTGCCCTGCGCGCCGCGCAGCGGCCACGTCTCATCCCCTGGAACTGAACCGCCCCATAGGAGCGCACTACCGTGGAACTCGAGTACTCCAACAAGAACAACCGGCGATCGAAGGTCTACATCGCCGCGGGCATCATCGTTGCTCTCCTCGTGGCGGCCACGGTCTTCATCGCGCTCCAGGCGAGCGGACTGACCGATGATGTCGCGGTCGAGACACGCACAGTGGTCGTTGCGGTGAATGAAATCGCGGCACGCCAGCCGATCACCGAGGCCGACGTCACGACGCGGACGGTTGCCTCCGATCCGACAAACGCCACCGCCTTCACATCGGTCGATGACGCCATCGGGCGCCTGTCGGGCGTGACGATCGGTGTCGGACAGCTCATCGGTCCAAACCTGCTGGCGTCAACCACCGAGGGTCAGACGTTCTCGATCCTCGAACCCGGCCAGGAATTCGATCCGGATGGCCCGGACCTGCGCGCCGTGTCCGTGTCGGTCGCCGAAGCGAATGCCGTGGCAGGCACTCTCGTGGCCGGCCAGCGGGTCGACCTGGTCGTGACGATGCCGATCACGCCACCCGCCGAGGAGACCGAGGAGGGAGCCGAGGGGGCGCCCGCACAGCTGCTGGCCGGGCCCTCGACGAAGGTCACGCTCCAGTCGATGACGATCCTCGCTCGCAACGGCGACCAGTACATCCTGCGATCCGACCTCGAGACATCCGAGAAGATCGTGGAGCTGACCGCCGCGGGCGGCGTGTTCACGATGGTTCTCCGCGCGGACCAGGACGATCGGACGGCTGAGACGGAGGGATCCACGATCGATCAGCTGATCGAGGAGTACGAGTTCCCCGTCCCGCGACCGCCGGACTTCGAGGAACGATCAGCCGGAAACTAGGTTTCGCGCAGCGTCGCCAGGGCATGCTCCACCTGGCGGCGCGTCTCTTCCATCGGCGCCGATCCGTCGATGACCACGTTCGCTACCGCGATCTTCTCGTCCTGTGACGACTGGCTCGCCATCCGTCGCCGCGCCGTGGCTTCGTCCATCCCACGCGACTCCGCGAGACGGCGCATCGCATCTGCTTCGTCGCATCGAACGACCCAGATCTCATCACAGGCGTCCGCCAGCGGTGACTCGATCAGCTTGATGACCTCGACCGCCGCGAATTCCTCTCCCCCTTCGTCGAGCTCGGCCAGGCGCGCTCGAACAGCCCCGCGGACCCGCGGGTGAAGGATCGCTTCCAGGTCGCGCAGCGCACCGGCATCGGCGAACACGACCTTGGCAAGGTCAGCCGCCTCGTAGGTGCCGAACCGGCGCTGGATGGCCGCGCGGGCGCCTTCGTCGTTATGACGAATCTCGCGAGCGACCGCATCGGCGTCAATGATGGCGACGCCCAATGCCCGCAGCATGCCCGCGACCGTGCTCTTGCCGCAGCCGATGTTGCCGGTCAGACCGATCACCTTCATGTCGCTGTGGATGCTACCGGCTCGCGCTGGCAACGCGGGCAGAAGTGCGTACTGCGCTGGCCGACCACGATGCGCTCGATCCTGTTTCCGCAGCGGTGGCACGGCTGCTCGGTGCGCCGATACACCGCGAGCCGCTCGGCGTTCGCGCCCGGTTCGCCGTCCGCGCCGACGTAGTCGCTGAAGCTCGCCCCCCGATTGACGATCCCTTCCCGCAGGACCTGGCGGATGGACCGATGCAGGCGGCGCACGTCGCGAGCATCAAGCGTGTCCGCCGTCTGCAGCGGGTGCAGGCGCGCGCGCCAGAGCGCCTCATCGGCGTAGATATTGCCGACGCCGGCGATGAAGCTCTGGTCGAGCAGCAGCGTTTTGAGCTTCGCGGTTCTCCGGGACAGCCGCTCCGCAAAGCGCCTGGCCGTGAAGCCGCGCTGGAGGGGCTCGGGACCGTGGCCGCTGAACACCTCGCCGATGCGGTAGTTGCGGGCACCATCGGCGATCCGCTTCGACCGCGCGCCCCTGCCTGCCCCCACGCTGCGAAGTCCCCCGCCCGGCCACAACCCGATGCGCCCGAACTTCCGCACGTCGCGGTAGCGAAGCTCTCGCCCGTCCTCGAGCGCGAAGACGACGCGCGCGTATGGATCCTCCGGTGTACCTGGGTCCGCCACGATCAACGCTCCGGTCATTCGCAGCGCCACCGTCATGACGCGGCCGTCCGCGAGGTGGAGCAGGACGGTCTTCGCCCGTCGCGTCACCCGCGCGATGGTCGCGCCGCTGATCTCCGCCGCAAATCGATCCGGCGGCTGCGGGTGCCGGATGGTCCGGTCCCAACTGATGGTTGCGTCGGTGATCGTCGCGCCGGCGACCCAGCGCTGGAGATCACGCGCCACCGTCTCGACCTCGGGCAACTCCGGCATGTTCGTGAGTGTGCCCGAAACAAAGAGGGTCGAGTGTACGAACGGCTCTCCTGCGGGTCGCCTCCCGTTGTGACTCATGCCGCCGTGGTGGGCATTAGCCGAGAAAATTGGCCGCAAGGTGCCGGCTTTGAGCGTGAACGGGCGTGATCTGGGACGCATTTCCCGGCTAATGCTCGCCACGGCAGCCTATGCCCCAACGCGGGTCACCCTGGCGACATATGCCGCCCACACGGGCATTAGGCACCCCCAGCGAGCCGATCGGGGCCCCGTACTTCCAAGTCAGGAGACGAGCTCAGCCGCGACCTCTTCCTCGGCCTCGAGCAGCGCCACGTCGGCGGCCGACTTCGGCACACGCTGCCACGCGCCCTCTACTGGAACGTATCGGTCCATTCCCTCCCAGTTTGAGCCGACCTTGAGGTCCACCTCGAGCGGCACGTCGAGCGGCAGCGCGCCCTCCATAAGCTCGCTCACCAGCGCGGCCAGCTCCGGCAGTTCGGACTCATCGGTCTCGAAGACGAGCTCGTCGTGCACCTGGAGCAGCATCCGCGACCGCAGGCCGCGCTCGCGCAAAGCAGCATCGACGCGGACCATGGCGATCTTCATTCCGTCGGCGGCCGTGCCCTGGATCGGCATGTTGATGGCCATTCGTTCGCCGGCCGAACGCAGTGCGCCATTGCGCGCCGAGAGTTCAGGCAGGTAGCGACGCCGTCCGAGGAGCGTGGTGACGAACCCCTGGTCACGCGCCAGGATCTTCATCTCAACGGTGTAGCGACGGATTCCTTCGTAGGCGGCGAAATAGTCGGCGATGAACTTCTGCGCCTCCTCGCGCGGGATCTTCAACCGATCCGCCAGGCCGAAGTCGCTCAACCCGTAGGCGATCCCATAGTTGATCATCTTCGCCACGCTCCGCTCCTTCGGACCGACGTCCTCAGGTGCCAAGCCAAGCACGCGGGCCGCCGCGGCAAGATGAATGTCCGAGTGAGCGTCGAAGTCGGCACGCAGCCCAGCGTCACCCGATACATGGGCGAGGATGCGGAGCTCCTGCTGTGAGTAGTCGGCCCCCAAAAGGAGACGTTCCGGAGGTGCGACGAAGGCGGCCCGGATGCGACGTCCCAGCGCGGTGCGGATAGGGATGTTCTGGAGGTTCGGATCGGTGCTCGAGAGGCGCCCGGTGGCGGCGACGGCCTGCTGATACGTGGTGTGCAGGCGGCCCTCGGGATCCACCAGCGTGGGGAGTGCATCCACGTAGGT
>JBBSLF010000009.1:0-27197 GCA_038255505.1 Candidatus Limnocylindria bacterium | reverse complement strand
CTCGGCGAGCGGGCGGGCAACGCGGCGCTGGAGGAGGTGGTGATGGCCCTGCGCACCCGCCCCGGCGAGTTTCGCAATGCCACCACCAACGTCGCGACCGAGCAGCTCACCGCCACCAGCCGCCTCGTCAGCTTCCTGACCGGCATCGCGGTGCAGCCGAACAAGAGCGTGGTTGGCGCCAACGCCTTCGCGCACGAGTCGGGCATCCACCAGGACGGCTTCCTGAAGAACCCGTTGACGTACGAGATCATGACACCAGAGTCGGTGGGGCTCTCCGGCTCGACCCTGACCCTCGGCAAGCTATCGGGTCGCGCCGGGTTCGACGAGCGCCTGCGGCGGCTGGGCGTTCACGTCGAACCCGAAGCCCTTGACGCGCTGTACGGCGAGGCCATCAGCCTGGCGGACCGCAAGAAGCAGGTGACCGATGCGGACCTGCTCGCGCTGGCAGAGCTGCGCGCCGACCCCGTCCCGCAGCTCATCGAAATCGAGCACTGGGCGACCGCCAGCCGGCAGGGCGAGTCGAGCAGCGGCAACGTGTCGCTCTTCTACGACGGTCGCACCTTCCGCGCCTTCGCGGGTGGCAACGGCCCGGTGGATGCATTGCTCACCGCGGTCGACAACGCGCTGGAGCAGATCATCAGCGGGCGTCCGCAGTTGGTGGACTACGGCCTGCGCAGCATCGGCTCGGGCGAGGACGCGCAGGGCGAGGCGACCGTCAAGATCTCCGCGCCGGCAGCCGAAGGTGACGTGCCGCAGATCTTCACCGGGCACGGCCTGTCCACCAACGTGGTGGAAGCGTCGCTGCGCGCCTACCTCGCCGCGGTGAACAAGCTGGTTGCCGAGCATCCTGTGGCCGCCGACGCGATGGCCGCGGCCCTCGAGCGACAGGGACCGAAGTCCGCGACGAAGGCCCCGACGTTGGCCGCAACCGGGAGCAAGACGTGAGGCAGCATGGGGTCGCGTCTCTGCCCGGCGACGGGATCGGTCCGGAGGTCTGCGCCGTCGCTCGGGCATGCGTGGATGCCGCCGGCGAGCGTTTCGGGTTCGCCGTGACCTGGAGCGAGCATCCTGTGGGTGGGGCAGCCATTGATACCATCGGCCAGCCGCTGCCACCCGCGACGCTCGAAGCCTGCCGAGAGGCCGATGCGGTCCTCCTCGGCGCCGTCGGCGGACCAGCCTGGGACGACCCGGCTGCGAAGGTTCGACCGGAGGATGCGCTGCTCGGCCTGCGAGCCGGGCTGGAGCTGTTCGCCAACCTGCGCCCGGTGCGAGCCCACGCAGCCATGGCGTCCGCGTCGCCGCTGCGCCCCGAGATACGGGATGGCGCGGATCTCGTCATCGTGCGCGAGCTGACCGGCGGCCTGTACTTCGGGACGCCCAAGGGGCGCGAGACGCATGACGGCGAGGACTCGGCGGTCGACACGTTGCGCTACACGCGACCGGAGATCGAGCGCATCGTGGAGCTCGGCTTCAGCATGGCCGCCGAGCGACGAGGACACTTGACCAGCGTGGACAAGGCCAACGTGCTGGCCAGCAGCCGCCTGTGGCGCGAGGTCGTGGACGAGGTCGCCGCGCGACATCCGCAGGTGATCGTGGAGCACGCATTGGTCGACTCGACCGCGTACCTGCTCATGGCGGACCCCGGTCGCTTCGACGTCATCGTGACCGAGAACCTGTTCGGCGACATCCTCTCGGACGAAGCAGCCGCCATCGCCGGCTCGCTGGGGCTGCTGCCATCCGCGAGCCTCGGCACCCGCACCACCGCGACCGGACGCTTCGGGATGTACGAGCCGGTTCACGGCAGCGCACCGCAGATCGCGGGCAAGGGCGTGGCCAACCCACTGGCCACGGTCGCGTCGGCCGCCATGATGCTGCGGCTGTCGCTTGGTGAAACCGAAGCGGCTGATGCGCTGGACGCGGCCGTGGACGGCGCCATCGAGCACGGTCCCCGCACCGCAGACCTCGGCGGCGACGCCACGACGCACGCGGTCACCGACTTCCTGCTGCAAGCCCTCGCACCGGTTAGAGCAAGCGCATGACCGCTCGCATCCTCCTGTACGACACCACCCTGCGCGACGGCACACAGCGCGAAGGCCTCGTGCTCAGCCTCGCCGATAAGCTGAAGATCGCCCGGCGCCTGGACGAGGCCGGCTTCCCGTACATCGAGGGCGGCTGGCCCGGCTCCAACCCGAAGGACGAGGAGTTCTTCGCCGCCGCAAAATCCATGACTTTCCGTCACGCGAAGCTGGCTGCCTTCGGCTCCACTCGCCATCGGTCCAACACTGCCGAGAACGATCCCAACCTGCGCGCCCTGCTCACGGCCGAGACCCCGGTCACCACCATCTTCGGCAAGAGCTGGCTCCTGCACGTGACCGATGTGCTCGGTGCCACGCCGGCAGAGAACCTGGCCATGATCAGCGACTCCGTGGCCCACCTCCGCGCCGCCGGGCGCGAGGTGGTGTACGACGCGGAGCACTTCTTCGACGGCTTCAAGGCCGATGCGGCCTACGCCCGCGCTACCCTGCGCGCGGCCATCGACGCCGGCGCCACGACGGTGGTGCTGTGCGATACCAACGGCGGTTGCCTCACCGATGAGGTCGCCGCCATGACGCGGGACGTGGCCCTCGAGTTCGCCGATCAGGCCATCCTCGGGATCCACGTCCATGACGACGCCGGCCTGGCCGTTGCGAATTCCCTCTCCGCGGTCCAGGCCGGCGCCCGTCACGTTCAGGGCACCATCAACGGGTACGGCGAGCGCTGCGGCAACGCCAACCTCGTGACCATCTGGGCCAACCTGGGCCTCAAGCTGGGACTCGAGACCGTGCCGGCGGCCGACGACCTGAGCCGGCTGCCGGAGCTCAGCCGCTTCGTCGCCGAGGTGGTCAACATCGCGCCCGATGCCCACGCGCCGTACGTCGGCACCAGCGCCTTCGCGCACAAGGGCGGCGTCCACGGCGCGGCGACCGTTCGGGTCGAACAGGCATACCAGCACGTGGATCCATCGATCGTCGGCGGTCAGTCGCGTCTGGTCGTGAGCGAGCTGGGTGGCAAGGCCAACGCCGCCTGGCGCGTTCGGCAGCTCGGACAGCTCGCGACCGACGGCATGGACCCGGCGGAGCTGTCGCGCATCATCAAGCAGCTCGAGTCCGAGGGCGCCAGCTTCGAGGGAGCCGATGCGTCCTTCGAGCTCCTCGTTCGCCGCCGCCGCGACGACTACCGCCCACCGTTCCGGATCGTCGACTTCACGGTCATCACCGAGCGCCGCAACGGCGCCGAGTCGCGGGCCGAGGCGAGCGTCAAGGTTGAGGTTGACGGCGAGATGCTGCACACCGCGGCCGACGGCAACGGCCCGGTCAACGCGCTCGACCTGGCGCTGCGCAAGGCGCTCGGCGCATTCTTTCCCGCGCTCGACGGCGTGCACCTGGTGGACTACAAGGTCCGCATCCTCGACGGCGATGCAGCCACCGGCGCACGCACGCGCGTGATCATCGAGACCGGGCACGAGACCGGATCGTGGCTCACCGCCGGCGCCGACGCGAACATCATCACCGCGTCGCTGGCCGCGCTGCATGATTCGCTCGAGTACGCCATCTGGCGGCTCGACGCGCGCCCCGCGCGACGTGACGAGCGTACCTCGTCACATGCCGCTCACAATCGCACCCCCCTCGCCGCAGGCGAGCCGTCATGACCGCCGTCGAGCCGCGTCCCGCATCGGCTTCGTCTTCGTCTTCGTCTTCGGCGGCCATCGGCGCCTGGGCCTACTTCGAGGGTGCCGTCGTGCCCATTGGCGACGCCACGGTCAGCATTGCGACGCAATCCTTCAACTACGGGACGTCGGTCTTCGAGGGCATTCGCGCCTACCGCCAGGACGACGGAAGCACCGCCCTCCTCTTCGGGCTTGAGCACTATCAGCGGCTGTTGCGCAACGCGCGCCTGTTGCGCTCATCGGTCCCGGAATCGGGGCAGGCGCTGGTCGAGATCACGCGCGACCTGATTCGACGCAACGAGCACCCCGGCGACGTGTACATCCGGCCGATCATCTACAAGTCGGCAGCTTCGATTCGCGTGCAGCTCAGCGACCTCCACGACCGGATCGGCATCTTCACCATGCCGATGGGCGACTATCTCCCGACCGGTGGCATCCGCGTTACCGTGTCGGGCTGGCAACGGGTCAACGACAACGCCATCCCGGCGCGCGGCAAGATCGCCGGCTCGTACGTCAACGCCGCGCTCGCCGCGGAGGATGCGCACGCCGCCGGGTACGACGACGCGCTGCTGCTGACCTCGGACGGGCACGTGGCGGAAGCGTCGGCGGCCAACGTGTTCCTGGTATTCGGTCGCGAGATCGCCACGCCCCCATTGACCGATGACGTCCTGGCCGGCATCACCCGCGCCGCGATCATGCAGGTCGCTCGCGACGCCGGGTTCGATGTTGTCGAGCGCCGCATCGATCGCTCCGAGCTGTACCTGGCCGATGAGGTCTTCCTGACCGGAACCGGCGTCCAGGTCTCGCCCATCACTTCGATTGACGACCGCCCCGTAGGCTCGGTCGCCTCACCTATCGCCTTCGACCTTCAGCGCCGATACTTCGCCGCCGTGCGCGGCACCGACCCACGCTACGCCCACTGGCTGACCCCGATCACAGGAGCCCCCGCATGACCCCCTCCCCCGATACCCTCAATCTCGAGCGCTGGTCCGCAACCTCGGGCAGCGAACGGTCCAGCCGCGCCAACCTCGTGCTCGGCGGCGGCGGCCACCGCTGGCGCGCGAATGCCGATGGCAACGGAGCCATCGACGCACTCATGCGTGCCGTCGACAACGCGTTGGCGCCGCTGCTCGGGTCCGGCGTGGAGCTCGTCACCTACGACGTGCATGCCACCGGTGCCGGCCACGAGGCGAAGGCCTCGATCAGCGTCGGCGTCCGGCGCCGCGAAACCGACAGCGCCCCCGTGTTCGCCGGCAGCAGCGTCGATGAGAACGTGCTCCAGGCCAGCGTCGTCGCCTATATCGAGGCGGTCAACGCACTCCTCGCCGCCGAGGGCATCGACATTGCCTCGGCCGTGCCGACACCCGGCGAGACAGCGCGCCACGACACCGATCCCGAGCACCGCTCCGGCGCCAAGGACAGCATCATGTCGTCCTACAACAGCTGAGGCCGCGCGACGCTCGGCGTCTCATCCCCCATCCGTCGCACGAATCGAAGCCACCATGCCGGCGTCGTAGTGGCCGGGCTCGTGGCACCCGGCCAGGAGGTCAACTTCCCCCGCATCGAAGGTGTACTCGAAGGTCTCGGTCTCTCCCGGTTCCACGCTGACCCCCGCATCGGTGTCGTGGGCCATGCCATCGTCGGCCATCTCATCGGCGAACGCGGCCTGCTCCCCTTCATCACCGATGAGGAATTCGTGCACGCTCTGGCCGTCGTTGGTGACCTCGAACCGAACGGTCTCCCCGGGCGCGACCTCGATCGCGCCGGGCTCGAAGCGCAGCGCATCGGTCATGCTCACTTCGATCGTCCGTGTCCCGGGGCTCGCGCAGGCAGCAAGGGCCAGCGCAAGCGGAACGGCCAACAGCACGCCCCTCATCACATTGATGGGGTGAAACCGGGCGCGAAATACGGCTCAGGATCGTCCTTGAAGTCGAGCATGCAGCCCTTGCCGCAGAAGTAGTAGGTCTCCCCGCTGTGCTCGGCCGTGAGCTCCTTGGCTTTCGCCTGGTCCGGGTCGACCTGCATGCCGCAGACCGGATCGCTTGCCATCTCGTGTGTCATGGGTGCATCTCCTTGTTGGTGGGGCGATGTGCGCCCCGTCTCATGGGTCATCGGTAGATAACTCCGCCGCCGGTCCCACGATAATGTGGGCCGATCCGGCATGGTCGGGCATCGGCGCAGGCGTCTGGTGCGCCGGGTTGGCCAGGAAGAGTGCGGCTCCACCCACCACGACCGCCAGCACCGCAATCCCGGCCAGGTAACCGTATTCGCGAACGCGCTCGGCCAACGGCGGATGCAGGATCTCCTCCGGGCTGTCCGGCACCCGGAACGTGCGCAAACGCAACGCATTCGTGACGACGCTGACGCTGCTCATGGCCATGGCCGCCGCCGCGATCACCGGGTTGAGCAGGATGCCGAAGAACGGGTAGAGCAGGCCCATCGCCACAGGAATGAGCAGGATGTTGTAACCGAAGGCCCAGAACAGCCCCTGCTTGATCACGCCGACCGTCTTGCGCGACAGCGCGATGGCCGTGACGATCGTGCGCAGGTCGCCGCCGATGAGCGTGATGTCGGATGCTGCCATGGCGACATCCGTGCCGGTGCCGATGGCGATCCCGAGATCCGCCTGCGCCAGGGCGGGCGCATCGTTGATGCCATCGCCGACCATGGCGACTGCCTTGCCATCGGCCTGGAGCTCGCGCACCTTGGCGGCCTTCTGATCCGGCTGGACTTCCGCCAGGACATGACCGATGCCGGCCTGGCGCGCCACTGCATCGGCGGTCAGCCGATTGTCGCCGGTCAGCATCCACACCTCGAGGCCCAGCGCCTCCAGCTGCGCCACCGCCTGGGCCGATTCCGGCTTGATGGTGTCCGCCACCGCAATGATGCCGATCAGCTTCCCGTCGGCCGCCACGAACATCGGTGTCGCGCCTTCGCGCGCCAGCTCATCGGCGACGCCTTCGAGCTCGCTCATCGCGATTGCATCGGCCTCGAGCATCGCTCGATTGCCGACCACGACCGCACGCCCGCCAATGCTCGCCCGAATGCCCCGGCCCGGAATGGCTTCGAAGTCGCTCGCTTCGGGCAGACCCAGCTTCAGCTCACGCGCTCGCACAAGAATCGCCTCGCCCAGCGGATGCTCAGAGCCGATCTCCGCCGCAGCGGCCAACGTGAGCAGCTCCGCCTCGCTCGCGCCGCCGGCGATTGCAACGACACGGGTCACCGACGGCTTGCCGCGGGTCAGGGTGCCGGTCTTGTCGAGGATCACGGTCGTGATGCGGCGCGCCTGTTCGAGCGCCTCGCCACCGCGGATGAGGATGCCGTGCTCGGCCGCCTTGCCGGTGCCGACCATGATCGCCGTCGGGGTCGCGAGCCCCAGAGCGCAGGGACAGGCGATGATCAGCACCGCGATCGCCACCGTCACCGCAAAGATCGGGCTCGGTCCGAAGATGAGCCAAGCCGCGGCCGTCAGGGCGGCGACGACCAGCACGATGGGCACGAAGACGCCGGCCACCTGGTCGGCCAGGCGCTGGAGGGGTGCCTTCGAGCCCTGGGCCTCTTCGACCAGGCGCACGATCTGGGCAAGCGTCGTATCGGCCCCAACCTTGACGGCCCGGAACACGAACGAGCCCGTCTTGTTCAAGGTTGCGCCGATGACACCGTCGCCGACCGCCTTCTCGACCGGCAGGCTTTCGCCGGTCAGCATGCTCTCGTCCAACGCCGAGCGGCCCTCGGTGATGATCCCGTCGACCGGGACCTTCTCGCCCGGGCGCACGCGGACCAGATCGCCGGCCATGACCTGTTCGATCGGCACATCGATCTCGGTGCCATCCCGGATGACTCGCGCGGTCCGTGCCTGGAGACCCATCAGCGCCCGAATGGCGCCGGCGGTCTGCTTCTTGGCGCGTGCCTCCAACCATCGGCCCATGAGGATGAGCGCGATGATGATGACGGCGGTCTCGTAGTACAGGAAGAACGGGAAGCCCCATTGGGTCGCCAGCCCGGGCCACAGGGTGACGAACGCGCTGTAGCCGAATGCCACGCTGGTGCCGACCGCGACGAGCGTGTTCATGTTCGTGCTTCCGTGTCGCGCTGCCGCCCAGGCGGCGCGGTAGAAGACCGATCCGGCCCAGAACTGCACGAAGGCCGCAGCGATGAGCAGGAGTGGTGCGACCAGCAGCATGTCCAGGCTCAGCGGCAGGTACATGACGGCCATCATCACCAGGCCGATGCCGAGGCTGATCAACGACTTGCGCCTCAGCTCGCCGATTTCATGCTCGCGCGCCTGGTCCAGTGCCTCTGCCGGCGTCCCTTCCGCGGCCTGCTGCGCTTCCCGCACCTCGTAGCCGGCGGCACGCACCGCATCCTTCAGCGCTCCGACATTCGTCAGCGAAGGGTCGAAGCTGATGCTTGCCCGCTCGGTGGCGAGGTTGACGCTCCCGGTTGCGACGCCATCCACCTTGTTCACGAAGCGCTCGATGCGATTCACGCACGAGGCACACGTCATGCCCTCGACGTCGAGCGAGATGACCTGGAGTGGTCCGTCGGTCACGGTCATGAGCGCAGCAGCCGTTCGATGGCCGCGGTTGCCTCACCGACCTTCGAGTCATCGCCCTTGGCGGCGGCATCCATCACGCAATGGCGGACATGCTCGTCGAGGAGTCCGACAGCCACGCCCTGGAGCGCCTGCTTGACCGACGAGACCTGCGTCAGGATGTCGATGCAGTACTTGTCCTCGCTGACCATGCGCTGCAACCCGCGCACCTGCCCCTCGATCAGCCGCAGCCGCTTCAGGTAATCGTCGCGGCTCATGCTGTATCCGGCCATATCCGTGCCTCTGCGGTTCATTGGCACCGATCATACCATACCCCCCTGCCCTATGCCGACTCCGACCCTCCCGCGCCGCTCTTCGCGCAAATTTGCGCTCAGCGCATAGATCTACGAAGCAGAGCTCCAAATCGGTCCATTTCGGTCCGTTTCCGGGGCTGAGCCATCGAATCGGCCCTTACTTCTGCGCTTGGCGCAAAAATTGGCGGAAATAGGGGCGGCCGGAGCTGATGCGGCCCAGATCCATGCGCTCAGCGCAAATCTGGGGGCCGACGGCCATTTCACCTCGTGGAGGTAGATTAGGTCCAGCGCGAACCTGTAAGCGGACACGCGCTGGACCCCACGACAGCTCAGCGAGCGGTTGCGTCCCAATCCGCTGCGAGCGCGTCGCTGTAGGTCTGCGTGAACCCGCAGCTCCAGGCGAAGTTCTCGTCACCGCTGACGAGGTAGCGGGCGCCGACCTCCATGCCGGGCCCACCGTTGCTGTTCAGATTGCCCGCGGCCATGCCAGTAGCCACCAGCGTGGTCTCACCGCCGAGATCACCGACGAAGACGCGGTTGACCGTGAACGTGACGCGCTCCTCGTCACCGATGGCGGTGACGGTGCCATCGAACGCAAAGTCGCGGTCCGCGATGGTCCCGGCGCTCTCGGCGTCGGGGCACATGGCCATGGC
Organism: Candidatus Limnocylindria bacterium; assembly: GCA_038255505.1. Classification (GTDB taxonomy): domain Bacteria; phylum Chloroflexota; class Limnocylindria; order QHBO01; family QHBO01; genus JACDBZ01. Next base: position 17,990 of record JBBSLF010000009.1, on the reverse strand, counting down.
ATCGCCCAGCGGAAGGCTGGGTCCGGTCGGCGCCGCCGGACTGGTATTGACCAGCACCGCCACGGCCACCGCAACCGCAACCGCGGACGCCCCCGATAGGGCGAACAACAGGCGGCGCGGCGAGAACACAGATGGGCGCGAGGCCGGCGAAGTGGTATCGGTCACGATTCTCTCCTCGATACGGGCCCAAAGGCGGCCCGAAACATCCGGAGACAGCTGATGATCAGGCTGCGGATCGATGTCCCGCAGTGCGGCGATGGGATCCCGCGAGTGGTTATTCATGCTCAGTCTCCCGTCGCTGCTTAGGACTGCCTCTCACCACGTTCCATGTCCGCAACCATCGCGATTCTTTCACGCCATGCTCGAGGGCCAATGCGAAACGAGCGCGAGCCCGATAAAGCCGGATCGCGGCCGCATTAGCCGTGATGCCGAGCACGACCCCGATCTCGGCCGGTGTCAGCTCCTCCCAGGCGGCGAGCGTAAGGACTTCTCGATCAGCCTCGCGCAGGCTTGCGAGGGCGGTGGTCAACTCGCTGGACACACCAGTCTCGACCGCAGGGCTGCTCCGGGCATCCGCCGCAAGAAGCTCGACGGCCTTCATCCCGCGCTTCTGTCCACGCCGAGCATTGGACAACAGTCGACGGGCCACGCCGAACAACCAGGCGCGCTCAGCCCCTGCCGGTATGTCGTCCAGACGACGCCATGCCACGATGAACGCATCGGCTACGACATCCTCGGCGCTCGCGTCAGCTCCACGCCGCCGAACGAAGGCCATCAGTTCGGCGTGGTGCGCGGTGAAGAGCGCCTCGAGGCGCCGGCGTGCATCGGTCTGTCCCATGGATTGGCAGATGAGACGCCGCTGCCCCGGCATAGGTTCCGCGGCCGTTCGAGTCTCCGGCGCTTCTGCGACCCGTCCCGCAACGTTCCGGAGACCCTTGACAGCGCTGGTACGGTCCCAAATAGATGTACCCCGATCACCACGTTCCGCACCACACAACCATGTGTATGCCCTGGCGGCCCCGCCGCCTGGAGGTATCTGCCTGAGTTCGGAGCGCTAAGAGCCCGACACAGGACCTGATCGGGGCCGCACCTTCTCTCCGCGAGAGATGGATGCGGTCTTTTTTCATCCCCTTCAGCGACGCGGATCAGCCGCATTCCCCACTCTCGGGGCCGCGTCGCACGACCACCAGCGCAGCCCTGCCTCCGCCGGTGGTCGAATACGAAGGACCGATACCAATAATGACCGACACCAACGGCAGCACCCCCAAGCGTGCCCATCTGACCGAGACCCTTGCCCTGCATGCCGGCCAGCAGCCGGATCCGACGACCGGCGCGCGGGCCGTGCCGATCTACGCCACCAGCTCCTACAGCTTCAACGACGCCGATCACGCCGCTCGGCTCTTCGCGCTCCAGGAGTTCGGCAACATCTACACCCGCATCATGAACCCCACGACCGATGTCTTCGAGCAGCGCATGGCCGCACTCGAGGGCGGTGTCGGGGCACTCGGCCTGGCCAGCGGACAGGCGGCCGAAACGCTGGCCATCCTCAACTTGGCACGCGCCGGCGACAACATCATCAGCTCGACCAGCCTGTACGGCGGCACCTACAACCTGTTCGCCTACACCCTGCCGCGCTTCGGCATCGAGGTTCGCTGGGTCGAAGGCAATGACCCGGAGGACTTCGTCGCAAAGACCGATGCCCGCACGAAGGCGTATTACATCGAGACCATCGGCAACCCGCGGCTCGACGTTCCCGACATCGGCGCAATCGCCGATGCGGCGCACGCGCAGCAGCTCCCGCTTCTGGTCGACAACACCTTCGCGCCCATCATCGCCAGGCCGATCGAGCACGGTGCTGACATCGTCATCCACTCGGCCACGAAGTGGATCGGCGGCCACGGCACCAGCATCGGCGGCGTGGTCATCGATGCCGGCAAGTTCGATTGGGCCGCCAGCCCGCGCTTCACCGATTTTGCCGAACCCGATCCGTCGTACCACGGCGTCAGCTACACCGAAGCATTCGGTCCGCTGGCCTTCATCATCAAGCTGCGCGTCCAGCTGCTGCGAGATATCGGTCCGGCGCTGTCACCGTTCAATTCCTGGCTTTTCATTCAGGGACTCGAGACGCTTCCGCTGCGCATCGAGCGGCACAGCACGAATGCGCTAGCCGTGGCGAAGTGGCTCGAGGCCGACGACCGCGTCGAGTGGGTCAGCTACCCGGGCCTGCCGACGCATCCGACCTACGCCAACGCACAGCGCTATCTCGCCGGCGGGTCGGGCGGGATCATCACCTTCGGCGTCAAGGGCGGCGCCGATGCCGGCCGCACGTTGATCGACAGCGTCGAGCTGTTCAGCCTGCTCGCCAACGTGGGCGACGCAAAGTCGCTGATCATTCACCCGGCCTCGACGACCCACCAGCAGTTGGGGGAGGATGAGCAGCGCGCCTCCGGTGTGACGGCCGATCTTGTGCGTCTGTCCGTGGGCATCGAGGCGCTCGACGACATCATCGCCGACCTCGATCAGGCGCTGGCCGTCGCCACGCGCGAGGGGGTCGCCGCATGACGCTCCTCCCGCTGAGTCCGCGGGAGCCACCGCTGCGCCTCGGTCCGTTCCGGACCGAGGCCGGCGTGACGCTCCCCGACCTGCGCGTCGCATACCGCCGGGATGGGCCCCGCTCTGCTTCGGCGGTGCTCGTCGTGCACGCCCTCACCGGATCGGCTGACGCGGCCGGCGACTGGTGGGAGCCGCTCATCGGTCCCGGCAGTGTGCTGGACACCGACGGCCGCCAGGTGATCTGCCTCAACCTCCTCGGTTCGTGCTACGGAACGACTGGGCCCCGCGAGGTCGGCGACTTCCCGGCGATCACCCCACGGGACATGGCCCGCGCCCAATGGGCGGCCCTGGATGCCCTCGGCATCGAGCGGCTCGACCTGGTCATGGGCGGGTCGCTGGGCGGCATGGTGGCGCTCGAAATCGGGCTGGACCGCCCGCACGCGGTCGGACACGTCATGCCGATCGCCGCGCCAGCGGTCATCGGCAACCTGGCGGCGGGCTGGAACCACATCCAGCTCCAGGTGCTGGCGCTCGATCGCGACCGAGGCCTCGAGCTGGCGCGCCAACTCGCCATGACGACGTATCGGTCCGAGGTCGATTTCGAGACGCGCAACCAGATCGGCTCGTACCTCGAGCACCAGGGCGTCAAGCTGCGTCAGCGCTTCGATGCCGGCTCGTATGCCGCCCTGACCGGTGCGATGAATGCGCACGACTCCGGGCGCGGGCGGGGCGGGGTCGTGGAGGCCTTCCGTGCACTGCGCTTCGCGGGGACTCGACTCACCGGGGTGGGCATCGAGGGCGACATCCTGTATGGACCGCGACAGGTCCGCGCCCTCGTGGACTCGGCGCTGGAGGCCGCCGTGCAGGCGACCTATCGCGAGCTTGCGTCGGACAAGGGGCACGATGCCTTCCTGGTCGAGTGGGATCAGCTCAGCGCGATTCTGACCGAGGCCCTCGACGGCTCCGGTGAGGAGGCTCCGGCGACTGCGCGACCGCGGGTGATGGCGATGCCCTGAGACTGTTCGCAACCAATTCGCATTGGATCTGGAACCGGATCGCCGCCGACGTCCGCGCTCGCGAACCGTCGCGACGACCGCGACGCACGCGGCTGCATCGTTCTCGTGCGCCGAGCAGCCGCATTACGCCCCAGGGGGGTTGGCCGTCTTCGGCTGATCGCACGCCGCCTCTCCGTCCGCGTGCAGGCCTCGCGTCAGTCCTCTGAACCTGCACGGCGTTTCACCCCATGGAGGTAACGACCAGGTCTGGCACTTTCCGGCGTGATTCAGGTCACCCGGTGAAATCAGCGACCATCAACACGCCTGGATCAACGCCTTCTTCGCCGATAGCTCCACCCGGTGAAACGGCGGCTGGAACCACCTGAGATCGGGGGGCTTCGGACGGCTCGATGCGGCGCCGAATGAGCGCGACACGCCCGGACCGGATGGCGACCTCTGCTGCCACGGGATGCGACAGGAAGTGCGGCATCGATTCGGTGAAGCCATAAGCGCCGAGGTCGAGGATAGCCACGAGATCACCGGGGCGCGGCACTCGCGAGAGCTCCTCGGGATGAACATCCAGCCGGGTGCACAGCGGACCGGCCACGATCACATCGCCTTCTCGCGCGTCGGCGGCCAACAACCTCACCCGACGCCCCGCACCCATGAGCGCCGGGCGCAGCGCGCATCAGTCCCAGTGGCGCATTCGGCGTGCCGCGCAGCACCCGATCGGTAGTGACGTCAATACGGAGCGGAGCGCGTGATTGTTGCGCGTCGTGGACGAGAACTCGCCGCGGCGTATCCGTCGAGGATGTCCGAAGGCTCGAAGCTCGAGGACCTGTCATTGGTGATTTGGCTGGGGAGGAAGGATTCGAACCTTCGGTCTCCTGATCCAGAATCAGGCGCCTTACCGCTTGGCCACTCCCCAACAGGTGAGGCGCGGAGCGCTCACTCGCGGCGCCGATTGTACCCGAGCCTCGCGACTCCCCACAAACCAGCGTCAGCGATGGTCCGGCATGGTCGGTGACGCCTGACGCCGGGATGGGAGGTGCATCCCATATCGCATGTTGACGAGGCCGATGCCGCCGATGACGAGCGCCGTGCCCAGAATCAGCCGCGCATCGATCGGTTCGCTGAGGATGACCGCCCCAAGCAGAATCCCCCAGATCGGCAGCAGGTAGGCGACCAGAGTAGTGCGGGTGGCACCCCATCGGCCCAGGAGCCGGAAGAAGACGAGGTAGGCGAGGCCGGAGCCGAGCAGGCCCAGCCACACCACCGCCAGGATGGCGTCCGGCGTGAGCGTCGCCTCCCACGGGCGCTCGAGCAGCAACGCCGGGATCGACACCATCACCAGCGCGAATGCGACCTGAAACAGCGCGGGAATCATCGGCCGCAGGCCGTGCACGTTGCGCCGCGCGTAGACGCCCCCGAGTGCATAGGACGCTGCCGCACCGATGAGCGCGATCTCGGCCAGCAGCTCGTCTCCCACCAGTGACGCGGGATCGAAGCCGACCACGATCGCCACGCCGATGAGCCCCACGGTGATCCCCACGATCTTGTTGAGCGTGATCCGCTCGGTGGGAAGGAAGATCGCGGCGATCGGGATGATGAACAGCGGCACCGTCGCGGTCAGGACGGCAGCCAGGCTGGAGTCGACGCTCGTCTCCGCCCAGGTGATGAGCATGAACGGCAGGGCGACGCTGAAGAAGCCCATCACGACGAGGTGGCCGTACATCCGGGGCTCACGCGGAAGCGCTTCGCGGGCGACGCCGACAACGACCGCGAGCATCAGCAGGCCGATGAGGAGCCGCAGCGAGACCAGCGTGAACGGCTGGAGTCCGGCATCAACGCCGATCTTGATGAACAGGTAGCTGCTGCCCCATAGGAACCCGAGGAGCACGAACAGCACCCAGTCGAGACGCGTGGACGTGGTCGCGGAGATGGTGCTCGGAGTCATCGGCTTCATGGTGAAGGCTCAAACGTCGAATGGCCAGCGACCGTGAGATGCAGCGGTGGCCGATGGTCCGCATCGGTCAGGTGTGGTTCGCTCCATCCATTGGTAAGGCCACGCATGGCCGGAACGGTCACTCGCCGGACAGGCGTGCGAGGCCGTAGGCTCAGCGGGTCAGAGCTCGTCGCTCATCAGATGAAAGGGACCGATGCAACAGGTGCAGTCGCGCGAGTGGCGCAGGTTTGGATTCGGGGGGCCGCCGGAGCCGTGGGAGCATGATGCGTCGCGCGACCTGGATCGCCTGGCGACGTCGTACTTCCTCGACATCCTCGACGCACACCGCGCCATCCTGGCGGCTGGGCCGGATGCAGCGGTGCGCACGCGTGTCGAGGACCTGTTCGCGACGGCGACCCGCCACAAGCACGAGATTGACTACACGCTGCGTCACTGGGCCACTCCGGTCGAACGGGTCCGCGTGGAGGATCGCCTCGGCTCCCTCATGCGCACCGGCAGGCGTCTGCGCGAGATCCGCGACACCACCTGACGGTCGGCACCAGTTCGGCACCTGATTGTGCCTGATGCCCGTGTGGACGGGAGATGCCCCCACGGCGACCCGCGTTGGGTCATACGCTGCGCTGGCGGGCAATAGCCGGCAAGTGCGGGCCAATTCGTGCTCTCTCACGCTCAGGATGCCGCCTCACGGTCCATTATCGCGTCTAACGCCCGCCACGACGGCACTCGTCACAACGGGAGCGGGCCGACACCACCCGGAAGAGCAACGGGGCCCTAGCGGCGAGAGTCTTCGAGCATGACCTCGCGCACCGCGGTGAAATAGCTTGCCGCCTCGCTCCAGGTGATCCACGGTTTCAGGCGATAGGGGAAGTGCGCCTCGCGAACATCACCGCGGTCGAGCGGCACGGCTCGCTCGCCAGCGGCCTCGGACAATCCCCGGTCAAGCGTCAGGAACTCGGCGTCGGCCGATTCCGCGAGGGCGAGATAGGTCGCGTCATAGCCGCTGAGCTCGTGCTCGAGCATCGCGGCGGTGGCCGCCAGGACGCCCGCACGATCGGTCTGTACCGTGATGAGACCAAGACCATCAAAGGTTGCGATCGCCTCGAGCACGACATCGAACGGTTGACGGTGCCGACGCACGAGCGCGTTCGGAATCTCAATCCAGAAGAGTTCCGGAACCACGATTCGGGCACCCTGCGCCACCCGGGCCATGATCACGCGCTGCACCGCGTCCGACTGGTCCTCGTTCAGGACAACGGCCAGCGCAGCAGACGCGTCGATGACCAGCGGCCTAGGAGCGTTCATCGAGCATCCGGTCCGGCGTGTGACCGTGGTCGCGGTCCATGCGTATGGATGTGACAGCGTCAGGTCCATCGGGATTGCTCGCGCGGATGCGCTTCCCGAGCCGACGCAATGACTCGAAGGCAGCGGCAACGCGCTCGAGACGTTGCTCAACGGTTTCATCCTCAATGGCTGCGACCGAGTATGGGAGGAGGACGGCCATCGGCTTACGATCACGCTCGATCACGATCCGCTCGCCCGCGGCGGCGTGATCGAGCGTCTCCCCGAGCCGCTTTCGAAGCTCCATGGCTGATATCGTTCTCATACCTGACCAGTATGGTCGCCTATGTCAATGCCGGCGGACACCGCGGATCGCGGTCCTGGCCACTGCATCGTTCAACGTTCACGCGGGACCCATGCTGCGCGCGGTTTGGCCCATGGAGTGAACACCGCCACGCACGAACGGCCCGCCGGCGTGCACCTCACGCTCATCTGTGGCCCGCACAGTGGACAAACGCAGCCCGGCGGGGCGTTCGCGTGACGATCGGCCCATACAGTGTCCGGTAGCCTCGCGGATGCACCGCCCCGGCGTGTTCGACTTTGGTGTCGCCCGGTGCAACACTCGGCGCAATGCCGCGCATGCCTACCCTCAATGACGTCAACGCCGCCCGCCAACGGCTGCGCGGGATCGCGCTGCACACGCCGCTGGAGCCGAGCCTGGAGCTGGCCCAGGAATGCGGTGCCGCAGAGGTGCGGCTGAAGCGCGAAGAGGTCCAACCGACGGGCGCTTTCAAGACGCGCGGCGCGCACAACCGGGTCGCGCTGGTGGCCGAATCCCGCCCCGAAGCTGCCCTGGTCACAGCATCCAGCGGCAATCACGGCATCGCCGTGGCGACGGCGGCCATGCGCCACGACATGCGCCTCACCGTGCTGGTCGGCCGCTCGGTATCGCCCGCCAAGCTGGAGCGGCTGCGCGCGCTGGAGACGAACCGCATCACCGTGGAGCTCGTCGGCAACGACACCGATGACGCCGAAGCCGAAGCCCGCCGCCGAGACGACGCGGGCCACGCCATCTACATCGGCCCGTACAGCGACCCGGACGTCATCGCCGGCCAAGCGACGGTCGGCGTCGAGATTCTCGAGGACTGGCCGGAGGTTGACACCATCCTCGTACCGATCGGGGGTGGAGGGCTCATCGCCGGCATCGGTCTGTGGGCCAAGGCGGTCAAGCCCGGGCTGAGGCTGATCGGGGTCCAGCCAGCCGCCTCACCGCCGATGTACGCCCATTTCGAGACCGGCTCGACTGATCCGATGCCGATCGCACCGACACTTGCCGATGGCGTGGCCGGCAACATCGAGCGCACCAGCATCACCTGGAAGCTGTGCCGTCAATTTGTCGACGAGGTGGTGCTGGTGGAGGAGGACGAGATTGCCGATGCCATGCGCTGGGCGCTCGAGGTCCCGCACCTCCTGCTCGAGGGAAGCGCGGTTCTCGGGATTGCGGCGCTGCGGGCGCGTCGGGTGGACGTGCCGGAGCGTCGCGTCGCGGTCGTCACGACCGGTCGCAACGTCGGGCCGGATACGCTCCGCGCCCTGTTCTAGCGGCCACCCTCCACACGCTTCCCGAACAGCACCGCGGCAAGGACGCCGGCAACGTAGCCGAGCAGGACCAGTCCACCCAGCATGATCAGCAGCGCCACGATGCGGCCGCCCAGCGTGACCGGCTCCGACTGGGCCCCCACGGTCGTGAGCGTCGCCGATGCCCACCACAGCGCTTCGGCGTAGTCGGTGATCTGTGAGTTGGGAGCATCGGCCTCGAACATCAGGAGGGCCGCTGAGCCGAGGAAGGCGGCGGTGAAAGCCAGGGCTCCTGCGTAGCCGGCACGCGACCACGCCAGAGTTCCCCGGAGGCTGCTCGCCGTCCGATTGAACCCGGCGAGCACGCGCAGCGAGTTCGTCGCCCGCAGTGCGCGAATCGCCCGGAGCGCGCGGAAGGCGCGGAGGAACGGAACGACGAGGGATAGCGCGGTGAGCCAATTGCGCCGCAGATATTGCCCGCGATCCGGGCTGATGGTGATGCCGAGCAGGAAGTGAATGACGAATACGCCCCAGATCGCCAGCTGGATCCAGCCGAGGATTGCCGGACTCGCCATGTTCTGCGCCGAGAGGACGAGCTCGGCAACGAGCAGCGCGGCGAACACCATCGCCAGGTAGGTCGTCGGACCGTCGAGTACCGCCTCGATCTGGGAGACCAGGCTGTAGCGCTCGGCCCGCGTAACAGCAGCATCGTCGGATGCAGGCTGATCGGGGCTGGGCTGGGCGGCATCGGTCATTGGTTCGAGGCTACCAGAGGGGTGGCTCAATTATGTGAGCCAGCCCAACCGAGCTCGTCGTCCGGAGCTCCATCGAGCACCTCGAGGGCGGCGAGCTCTTCATCTGCCCGGCGCAGCGCGCTGCGCGCCGCATCAAGTGAAACCGATGCGAACGTCACCTCATCACCCGTTCGCAGCTGCGCCACGCGGCGGACGTCGGCGCGGATGACGAGCGCCGGAACCCGGTACCCGCCGCTCACTGGACGATCGGCGAGCATGACGATCGGTCGACCGTCGGGCGGCACCTGGATCGCGCCGAGCGGCAGGCCCATCGACGCCACCTCGCCCCCGACCAGCGTGGGTCCATCCAGGCGAATCCCCGCCCGATCAGCCCGCACGCTCACTTTCCAGGTTCCGACCAAGGGGGCGCCGGGATGCGGGCCGTCCACGATCCGGATCGGCCCAAGCGCAGGCCCGCCCGTCCAACGGAGCAGCCGGCCTCCGCCGGGGTTGCAGCTCAACCGGTCGCCCGCTCGCAGGGCACGACCTTCGTGGCCGCCGAACCCGGTCCGCAGGTCGGTCGCCGCCGAACCCAAGATCGACTCAACCGAGAGTCCGCCGGCAACGGCAAGGTAGCCTCGGGCACCTGGGCCAGCCTCCACGTGCAGGAGGCTCCCCGCCCGCACGGAGCGCGCAGCATTGAGCGGCATCGGCATGCCGTCCAGCGTGGCGGTGAGCCCTCCGGTGACCGCGAGGACGGTCGCGGCACCGAAACGCAGCGCTGGCCCGATCAAGGTCATCTCGAGCAGCGCCGCGTTCGCGGGGTTGCCCACGAGGAGGTTGGCGAGCCGCGCGCTCCATGGGTCAGCAGCACCGCCCACCGGCACACCGAGATGCCGCCAGCCCGGACGGCCGTCCACGTCCTGGACCGAAGTCAGCGCCCCCGGCTCGATGACCTCGATCATGCGCCGTCCTTCATCGGCTCAAAGCGGACGGTGTCTCCGGGGGCGAGGTAGGCCGGCGGGTCTCGACGCGGGTCGAACAGGGTCAACGGCGTACGACCGATGATCCGCCACCCGCCCGGGAGATCCGCGGGGTAGATGCCGGTCATGGAACCCGCCAACGCAACCGAGCCGGCCGGCGTCTTCGTGCGCGGCGTGTCCAGGCGTGGCACCTGGAGCTCGGGCGGCAGGTCGCCGAGGTACGCAAACCCGGGCGCAAAGCCGATGAACAGCACCCCCAGCTCGGTCGCCGCGTGGCGCTCGATGACCTCGGCCGGAGAGAGGCCGCAGAGCGCCGCGACTTCATCGAGATCGGGGCCATGCTTGCCGCCATAGACCACCGGGATGGTCCGATGTCGACCGTGCACTCCCGACACGTCGAGTCGAGCGATTCGATCGGCCAGCTCTGGGTTCACCCCGTCGACGCCTGGCTCCACTTCGACAAGCACCGAGATGAGCCCGGGCACGGATGCGGTGACTCCGGGGATCGGATCGGCTCGCAGGGAAGCGGCCAGCGCCTGCGCTGCCTCGGTCGTCTCCAGCTCGACGAGGAGCGCTCCCTCCCCGAAGGGAGTGATCACGGCACCGCGAGAGTGACGCCGGCTGCCTCGAGGGCCGCGCGCACAGCGGCGGCGATTTCGACCGCACCCGGCGTGTCGCCGTGGCAGCAGATGCTCTGAGCGGTAGTCGAGACGCGTGTGCCGTCAGCCGCGACGGCCGAACGCTCCAGCGCGATCATCATGGCCTGCGATGCCGCGAGGCCCGGGTCCGTGATGACCGATCCCGGCTCGGAACGCGGCTGAAGAGAGCCATCGGCGAGGTAGCGGCGGTCGGCAAAGGCCTCCGGGATGAACCGCAGGCCTGCGTCCGCGGCTGCGGACGCCATCGGCTCAGAGGAGGCCAGCCCGAACAGTGACAGATCCCGGCTGAAGCTCGCGACCGCCTGCGCGATGGCGCTGGCCAGGACAGGATCGGCGGCGGCCTGGTTGTAGAGTGCGCCGTGGGGCTTGACGTGCTGCATCTCGATCCGCTGCCCGCGGCAGAAGGCCTCCAGCGCTCCGATCTGGTAGCGCACCATCGACGCGATCTCGTCGGGGTCGAACGGAAGTGGCCGCCGGCCGAAGCCGAGCAGGTCCGGATAACCCGGTTGCGCCCCGACCGCCACGCCAGCGCGGCGGCACAGCGCCACGGTGCGCTCCATCACCCGGAAATCGCCGGCGTGGAATCCACAGGCCACGTTCGCGCTGGTGATGCGGGTCACGAGAGACTCGTCATCGCCCAGCGTCCAGTGGCCGAAGCTCTCACCCAGGTCGGCGTTCAGGTCCATGCGTTCATACCACTATGCTACGCGCCGATCTGTCGCTGAATCGTGACGCAGCTCTTGGGGTACATGACGAATCGGCGATGTGTCGGCTGACCTGAGCACGTGGTGCGCGCAGGGCGCGTCCTCTTGTCACGCCGTAGCCGATGCATCGCTGAAGTGTGACGCCGGGCGGCGCCGAGGTGACGTTTCGCCGATAGATCGGCTCGCGAGCGACACTAGCGCGCTTCGTGTGTTCGGGCCACGCTCAACCGCAGCCGATGCATCGCTGATTCGTGACGCAGCCCGCTACTGACGAGATGAATCGTCGATGTATCGCCGGCCAGCGTTGTACTCTCGGGCCATGACTGAACCGAGCCCGTCCGAGCGGATCACCCCCCAATCCGGGCCGCCGGCGCTGGCAATCGGCGCCGTCCTGGTCCTCATCGGCCTTGTGCTGTTCGCGGCGCAGCTGCTGGACTTCCAGCTCAGCGAGATCGGCTGGCCGTTCTTCATCATCCTGGCCGGCATCGGCATCCTGCTGTTCGGCCTCTTTGTCGGCGGGGAAAGCGGGATCGTCATCGGCGGCACGATCACCACGACCGTCGGTCTGGTTCTGCTCTTCCAGGACACCACCGGCCGCTGGGAAAGCTGGGCCTACGCATGGGCCCTCGTCGGTCCGGCGGCGAGCGGTCTCGGCGTGGCGATGTCGGGCATGCGCACTGGCAACGGCAACGATGTCCGCAATGGCACCTGGGGCCTGCTCGGCGGTCTCGCCTTCTTCGTGATCGGATTCCTGTTCTTCGAGGGCGTCATCGGCATCAGCGGGCAGCGGCTCGCCCTTCCGGAGTGGCTGCTGCCCGTTGCCGTGATCGCAATCGGGCTGGTCGTGCTGGGGCGCGGGCTCCTGGAGCGCACGCCGCGAGATACGCCCAGCTAGGGTGCGCACTCCGCAATCGTCCACGCGCCGGCCGTGCGCCGTATCCTTAGACGGACATGCCACCAACGGACCCGACTGAAACGCTGAACCTCGTCAACGCCGGCTACGTCGACGACCTGTACGAGCGATATCGCCGCGACCCCGGCAGTGTCGACCAGCAATGGCGCGACCTGTTCGACGCCGGCACCGGTGGCTACGAGCCGGTTGTTCCGCAGAAGTCATCGGGCAACGGAAACACGCGGGCCGATGCGCCCGAAGTGCCAAAGGCCGTCGAGGCGCCGCAGGCCACCACGGCGCCTGAGGCCGCCGCCCCGCCGAAGGCATCGGTCCCGGAAGGCGCAACCCCCATCAAGGGTCCGGCCGCACGGCTGGCGCAGAACATGACGGCCAGCCTGTCGGTGCCGACCGCGACCAGCTTCCGCGAGCTGGATGTTGCGACGCTGGAGGCGAGACGCAAGGAGCTGAACGACCAGATCAGCCCGCGCAAGGTGAGCTTCACGCATCTCATCGGCTGGGCGATCGTGCTCAGCAGCGCCGAGCAGCGGAACATGAGCCACGCGTACACCGAGATCGACGGGCAGGCGTACCGAGTCGACCCGGGCAGGATCAACCTGGGTCTGGCCGTGGACGTGGAACGCAAGGACGGAAGCCGATTCCTGGTGGTGCCGGTCATCAAGGGCGCCGACGACATGGACTTCGCCGGATTCCACGCGCGGTACGAGGAGGTGGTCGAGAAGGCCCGCGCCAACAAGCTGTCGCCGGACGACTTCAGCGGCGCGACCATCACGCTCACGAACCCGGGGACTCTTGGGACGAGTGCGAGTGTCCCAAGGCTGATGCCGAACCAGGGCACCATCGTCGCGACCGGCACCATTCGCACGGTCGGCGGCGAGCGACGCATGACGATCAGCTCAACCTACGACCATCGCATCATCCAGGGCGCGGAGTCCGGCCTCTTCCTCCAGATGATCGAACGGCAGCTGACCGGCGAGGACGATTTCTACGCCGATGCCTTCGGCGCCATGGGCGCCCGCATGGCCGATGTGACCACCGCTGAGCCGATACCGTCGCCGGCCGAGTCCGCCGGGGCACCGACGCCCGCCGCCACCGATGGCGAGATGTACGAGCAGCTCAAGGCCGTGGCCGCCGCCACGGCCCTCGTCAAGGCGTACCGCTACTTCGGCCACATGAGCGCGCAGCTCGATCCGCTCGGCTCCGATCCGCCCGGCGACCCCGCCCTGGATCCCGAGCCCCTGGGCTTGACGCCCGAGCTGATGGCGGCCATTCCGGCCGAGCTGCTGCGCATCTACGTTCCCGGCGAAACGCTGGCCGAAGCCCTGCCTCACCTCCGGGCGACGTACTCGGGCACGATCGCGTACGAGGTCGAGCACATCGGCTCGCACACCGAACGAGTCTGGCTGCGGCGGGTGATCGAGTCCGGCGATCATCGGCGACCGATGGAGGCCGAAGACCAGGTCGCGCTGCTCGAGCGCCTGATCAGCGTGGAGGCCCTCGAGCGCTTCCTCCACAAGGCGTACCTGGGACAGAAGCGATTCAGCATCGAGGGCCTCGACGCGATGGTGCCGATGCTCGACGTCATCCTCGGCGACGCCGCCGACCAGGGCGCGCGCAAGGTCATGATCGGTATGGCACACCGTGGCCGGCTCAACGTCCTGGCCCACGTCGTGGGCGTGAGCTACGAGGCCATCCTGTCCGAGTTCGAGGCCGGACGCGCCGGCGTGGAGGCGCCGTCCTCGCCGAAGGGCGGGTCCGATGACGTGAAGTACCACCTCGGCGCCGAGGGCGGCTATCTGACCGCCGAGGACGAGGAGGTCCACGTCGTCCTCTCGCCGAATCCCAGCCACCTCGAGGCGGTCGATCCGGTCATCGAGGGCCGGACGCGCGCCGAGCAGACGGACCGCTCCGGGCCGGTTGCCACGCTGAATCATGCGTCCACCCTGCCGGTGCTCATCCACGGTGACGCCGCCTTCGCGGCGCAGGGCGTGGTGGCCGAGACGCTCAACCTGGCGCGGCTGGACGGTTATGCCGTCGGCGGGACCATCCACCTCATCGCCAACAACCAGGTCGGGTTCACCACCGGGCCGCGCGAGGGCCGCTCCACCGATTATTCGTCCGACCTCGCGAAGGGCTTCGACGTGCCGATCATCCACGTCAACGCCGACGATCCCGAAGCGTGCCTGGCCGCAGCCCGGCTGGCGATGATGTACCGCCAAGAGTTCGGGCACAACGTGGTCATCGATCTCGTCGGGTATCGGCGCTTCGGTCACAACGAGGGCGATGAGCCCGCGTACTCGCAGCCGACCATGTACACCCAGATCGCCGAACATCTGAGCGTGCGCGAGCTGTACCAGGCGCATCTGGTAGAGGCCGGGGTCATCAGCGCCGACGACGCCGAATCTCGCCTCAAGGATGCGCAGAAGGAGCTCTCCGCAGTCCAGGTTGCCTTGCGCAACAGCGTGGCTGAGCCGGAGAGCGAGCTGGATCGCGGCTCGGAGGCAATCCCACCCGAGGAGGTCGGAGAGCCGGAGACCGCTGTCGCGCTGGATCGGCTCCGCGAGCTGAACCTGGGTCTCGGTGCCGTGCCGGCGGGATTCACGACCCATCCGAAGCTCGCGAAGCAGCTTGATCGGCGGGCGACCGCACTGAACGCCGATGAGCCGAAGGTCGACTGGGGGCACGCCGAGCTCCTGGCCTTCGCCTCCCTCCTGGCCGACGGCATCCCGATTCGCCTGACCGGGCAGGACACGGTGCGCGGCACGTTCAGCCAGCGCCACGCCGGCCTGTGGGACGCCGCCACCGGGGAGCGCCACGTTCCGCTGCAGCATCTGTCCGGCTCACAGGCCAGCTTCGAGCTCCACAACTCGCCGCTCTCCGAGTACGCCTGCTTGGGCTTCGAATACGGCTACGCGGTGACCGCGCCCGATGCGCTGGTCCTGTGGGAGGCGCAGTACGGCGATTTCGTCAACGGCGCGGAGATCATCATTGACCAGTTCCTGATCGCCGGGCTGGCCAAGTGGCGCCAGACCTCGCGGCTGACCCTGCTCCTGCCGCACGGCTACGAGGGATCCGGCCCGGAGCATTCCTCGGCGCGGCTCGAACGCTTCCTGGCGCTCGGCGCGGAGGGCAATATCCGTGTCGCCTATCCCACCACGCCGGCGCAATACTTTCACCTGCTTCGTCGCCAGGCGCTCCACGCCGACGCGCGGCCACTGGTCGTCATGACGCCGAAGTCGCTCCTGCGCCTGCCGGCCGCGGCGTCACTGCCTTCCGAGCTGACGGACGGTGGCTTCCAGGCGGTCATCGACGACCCGCGTTTCGCGGGTGATGCGAAGGCGGCGGCCGGGGTCCGTCGCCTGCTCCTGTGCAGCGGCAAGATCTACTACGACCTCATCGGCTCCGAGGCGTTCAAGGGTTTGACCGACGTGGCGATCGTGCGCGTGGAGCGTCTCTACCCGTTCCCCACCGAAGAGCTTCCGCCGGTTCTCGACCGATACTCGAAGATCGAATCCTTCGCCTGGGTCCAGGAGGAGCCACGCAACATGGGCGCCCGCAAGTTCGTGCTGCCCAAGATTCGCCACATGGTGCCGTACAAGATTCCGTTGGGCGACATCTCCCGCCCCGAGCGCTCGCGTCCGGCCGAGGGCTACCCCGCCGTGCACCAGGTCGAGCAGGCGCGCATCGTGCGCGAGGCTCTCACCGAGCGGTAGGTCGTTCCTTTTCCGCGCCCGACCTTCGCGCCGCCGATGTATTGCTGATTTGTGACGCGGGTCCGAGCTCATGTGACGGGTCGCCGATGTACCGGCGGCCTCCGAGCGTGCGGTGCGCGCGGGGATGAGCTTCTTGTCACTCGGCAACCGATGTATCGCTGGATTGTGACGTAGTCCCAGCCCAGGTGACGAACCGACGATGCATCGGCTCGCAGGCGACATGAGCGCATCACCTGCGCGCGGCGACGCCCAGCCGCAGCCGATGTATCGCTGAGTCGTGACGCACGTCCGTGCCCATGTGACGGATCGCCTATGTACCGGCGGGCGGACCTCGTCGCAGGTTCAGGAAGCGGCGAGTTCCTATACTCGGCGACGTGACCCCACCGCAACCGCTGCTCGAACGCTACCGCGACCTGCTGGCCCGCGACAACGAGCCCTTCCCGATCTCCCTGGGCGAGGGCGCCACGCCGCTCATTCATGCGCGCCGCCTGGGCGCCGAGCTGGGACTGGCGAATCTGTACTTGAAGTTCGAAGGCACGAACCCGACGGGATCGTTCAAGGACCGAGGCATGGTCCTGGCCGTGAATCGCGCGGTGGCCGCGGGGGCGCGTGCCATCGTGTGCGCCTCCACGGGCAACACCTCGGCATCGGCTGCGGCGTACGCCGCGGCGGCCGGCCTGCCGTGCCACGTCATTCTGCCGGCCGGCAAGGTGGCGCGCGGCAAGCTGGCACAGGCGTTGGCCGCGGGTGCGCGACTCGTGATGGTCGACGGCAACTTCGACGCGGCGCTGACCGCCGTGCGGCGACTCGGCGAAGACGGCCTGGCCGTGGTCGTCAACTCGATCAACCCGGATCGGCTGGAGGGGCAGCAGACGGGAGCGTGGGAGGTCGTCGATGCGCTGGGTCGTGCCCCGGACGCGCTGGCCCTGCCGGTCGGCAACGCGGGCAACATCACGGCCTACTGGCGCGGGTTCGGACGCTACGCCGACGAAGGCCGAACACCTGACAACGGACGACCACGAATGCTCGGCTTCCAGGCCGATGGCGCGGCGCCGATCGTGCGCGGCGAGCCGATCGAAGCACCCGAGACGGTGGCCACCGCCATCCGCATCGGCAACCCGGCGTCGTGGGACGGCGCCGTCGCCGCACGCGACGAGTCAGGCGGGCTGATCGAGATGGTGACCGACGAGGAGATCCTCACCGTGCAGCGCATGATCGTGCAGCTGGAGGGCGTGTTCTGCGAGCCTGCATCGGCTGCGGGAGTTGCCGGCGTGCGGCGCCTCGCCGCGGAGCGGCGCATCGGTCCAGCGGAGGTGGTGGTCTGCGTGCTCACCGGACACGGCCTCAAGGATCCCGATGCGGTACAGGCGGAAGAAGGCACCCTTGTTCCGATCCCAGCCGATCTCGGTTCCATTCGCGAGGCAATGGAGCTCTAGCCGATTCAGGTCGGGCAGCAGGCGTCGACGATGGCCGCGACAAATGCCTCCGGGCTCGCGCTCTTGCTGACGAAGCGTGGCCGCGCTGTAGACGGCAGGGAGTGTCCATCGACATCGGACCATCCGGTCAGCACGATGCGCATGTCCGGCCACGCCAGGCGCAGCCCCGTCATGAGCGCCTCGCCGGCCTCGAGATCGGGCAGGCGTGGATCGATGAGGGCGACGTCGGGACGCGTCTGCTCGACCATCTCGAGGGCGGCCCGCACGTCGCCGGCCCGTCCCATGACCCGCACGTCGCCGCTGATGGCCAGCAGATCAGCCAGGCTGGCCTGCACGCGCCCCGGCGCGGCTCCGCCCCGAAGCCGCCTGACCTCCTCCCATCTGGCGGGCCGGACCTACCGGCCCGCCTCTTTCATGGAGTCATTGAACCGATGAAGCCGATCCGCCTCTCCCTCCTCGCGGTCGCCATGGCCGCCGCACT
>JBBSLF010000008.1:0-28760 GCA_038255505.1 Candidatus Limnocylindria bacterium | reverse complement strand
GGTGATCGGCTAGAATCGGCCCTCGTGCACGCGCCGAAGTAGCTCAGGGGTAGAGCATCGGTTTCGTAAACCGACGGTCGTGGGTTCGAATCCCACCTTCGGCTCCACAGCCTCAGCACGATCCAGTGCAAACAGGCCCGGGTGGACGTCCCGGATCCCGGTCGTGACGCCCAAGATGACGCCCTCGCCAACTTCGTGCGCCACGACTCCCTGAGCGCCAATCGAGCACGAACTAAACGCGGCGGGCTGGCTCAGCTGCGGCTGCGGTGACCGGCGCTTGCCGCGTTGCAGGCCGAGCATCAGGAAAAGGTCGAGTTGATCGGCATCGTCCCAATCATCAGCCGACGATCTCGCGCCTGATGGAGCGCCGGACCCAGGCCCTTCAACGCTCGCACCGATTATTCCGTTGCGGCCCGGCACCGTAGTACTTCCGTTCCGGTCGCCCTGCCCGTAGGTTATGTACTCGTAGCCGCGTGTGGTCGGGCCGTGAGGACGCGCGCGCAAGAGGAGGAGCCCCTCCACGGCCTTGTTCACGCAATTTCCCGAGCGCGCCCGCGGTGGAGCGCCTACTTCACCGCCCCTCAGGAGTCAGACATGTCCAGCCTATCGGCTCATCCAACTCGCACCCGCCTGCTGATCCTGCTCGCCGTCGCGGGTCTTGCCATGGCGCTGCTCGTGCCTGCCGCCATCCGCGGCTCGAGCCACCGTGAAGCCCCTCTGATCGCCAAGGATCCGACGGCCGATAACACCGACCTCTATGCGTTCGTGAATGCCGATGATCCGGCGACGCCGGAGAATGACGCGAACTCCGTCACCATCATCGCCAACTTCATCCCGCTTGAAGAGCCGGCCGGCGGCCCGAACTTCCACAACTTCGACGACAACGTCCTCTACGAGATCAAGATCGACAACAATGGCGACGCTGTCGAGGACATCACCTACCAGTTCCGGTTCACGACCCAGATACAGAACCCGAACACCTTCCTGTACAACACCGGCCAGATCACGGCCCTCGACGATCCGGACTACAACTACCGCCAGACCTACACCGTCACGCGCGTGATGGGGGACGGTTCGTCCCAGCTACTCAATAAGAATCGCCAGACGCTCCGCACGCCGCCGGCCAACATCGGCCCGCGCTCAACTCCGAACTACGCGGCGCTGGCGAACGCGGCCGTCTACCAGACCAAGGCAAACACCACGGACTTCGCCGGACCGACCGACGATGCCTTCTTCGTCGACCTCGGCTCCATCTTCGACCTCGCCGGCCTGCGTCCGTTCAATGCTGCGCACCTGATCCCGCTTGGGCAGGCACCGGGCGTCGACGGCGTCGGCGGCTTCAACACGCACACCATCGCCATCAAGGTCCCGCGCGGCCAGCTTGGCGAGGGCGGCAACGCGAATGACATCGTCGGCATCTACGCCACGGCCAGTCGACAGACCATGACGGTTCTCAATGCCGACGGAACGCAGTCAGCCAGCGGCGATTGGCGTCAGGTGTCCCGCCTGGGCAATCCGCTCATCAACGAGGTGATCATCCCGCTCGGCAAGAAGGACCTCTGGAACGCATCCGATCCCGCGGACGATGTGCAATTCATCGATGAGTACACATCGCCCGAGCTGGCCGGGCTGATCAATCTCCTGTACCCGTCACTGCCGGATGTGGACACCACGAATCGCACCGATCTCGTTGCCGTGCTTCTCACCGGGGTCGAGGGTCTGAACTTCACCGGTGACACGCCGGCAGACCTGCTGCGGCTCAACATGGGGATTCCTGCGTGCACCGCCGACAGCGCAACCGATACTGAGGGCGCATGCTCGCGGCTGGGTGTGCTGAGCGGTGACCTCGCCGGCTTCCCGAATGGCCGTCGTCTCACCGACGACGTGACCGATATCGAGCTGCGAGCCGTGGCACAGGGCTACGGGCCGTTCCTCGAAGCGAACTTCGGGCTCCCCAACAAGAATCCGAACAACGACATCGGCGACGGCGTCAATGAGAACGATCTGCCGCTGCGCACCTCGTTCCCGTACCTCGCGCTCCCCCACCAGGGCTACGAGCACACCCACCACTGGGTGGGGTCGGTCAACACCGGCGCGCTCGAGCCGAACTAGGCCCGCATCAGGTTGCCGGACCGGGGACTATCCTCGGTCCGGCATCATCTCCCGAGCAGGCTCTCTCATGCTTTCACACATCTCTCGACCGCGCCGCGTGGCCATCTGGCTGGCGCTCGTAGCCGCCATCGCGCTCGGGATCTGGTTCGGCATCTCCACCCTGACCTCGGCCGATGCCACTCCGGCCGTCGAGCAACTCCGGTCCGCGGCCGAGGAGCGGCCGTTCGGGTCGACCGATAAGCTCATCTCGGACCTGCGTTCGCGCGTGGATGCTACACCCGACGACGCCGAGGGGCACGCCCAGTTGGGCGCCGCCTACCTCCAGTTGGCGCGCGAGACGGGCGACCCCGGCAACTACGGACGCGCGGCCGAGGCCCTCGATCGGGCGCTCGAGCTGGCGCCCGAGAATCTCGAGGCGCTCATCGGCAAGGGCAGCCTGGCTCTGTCACAGCACGACTTCGAGACCGCTTTGCGACTCGGCATGCAGGCGCGAGAGCTCAACGACACGATCCCGCGCGTGCACGGCCTGATCGGGGATGCGCAGGTCGAGCTCGGCCGGTACCCAGAGGCGGTCGAGACCATCCAGACCATGGTCGACATGCGGCCGGACCTGGCCTCCTACAGCCGCGTCGCCTACCTCCGGGAGCTGCACGGCGACCTCGAGGGCGCCACCGACGCCATGGAGCGTGCGGTCGCGGCCGGCGGCCCGAGCATCGAGAACACGGAGTACGTGCGAGTCCAGCTCGGACACCTGCATCTTGCAACTGGTGACCTTCCCGCTGCCGAGCGGGCCTATGCGGAGTCGCTCACCCACCTTACGGACTACCCGTACGCGCTGGCCGGATTGGCGCGCGTTCGAGCCGCGCAGGGCAACCTCGTCGAGGCCATCGAGCTCTATCAGCGCGCGTCGAGTCGTATCCCGATTCCCGAATTCGTGATCGGTCTGGGGGAGGCGCTGGAGGCCGCCGGCCGTGACGAAGAGGCTGCGGACCAGTACGCGCTGGTCGAGGCGATCCAACAATTGCTCGAGGCGAACGGCGTCCGCTCAGACCTCGAGCTTGCTGCCTTCCTTGCCGAACATGGAAGCGATCCTGATGAGGCCGTTGCCTACGCGCGCGCCGCATACGCCGCGCGACCCACCGTGTTCGCCGCCGATGCGCTGGCCTGGGCGCTGCATGCGGCCGGCGACGACGAAGCGGCCGGACCCTTTGCCGAGGAGGCGCTCCGGCTGGATACCGACAGCAGCCTCATCCTCTACCACGCCGGCGTCATCGCCGCGGCCAACGGCAACGTGGAGGTCGCTCGAGAACGACTGGAGCGCTCGCTCGATCTGAATCCGGCATTCGCTCCCCTCCATGCGCAGCGCGCGGAGGCGGCTCTGGCCGCGCTGCCGCCGACGAGATGAGGATCCTCCTCGGACTCGCCGCGGGAGTGTTCCTCATGATGTCGCCGGCGGTGGTTGTCGCGCATCCCCTTGGCAACTTCACGATCAACCAGTACAGCCGAGTCGTCATCGGCGCTGATGCCATTGAGATCCGCTACGTGGTCGACATGGCCGAGATCCCGGCCTTCCAGGAGCGATTGATCATCGACGCTGATGGGGATGGCGTGATCAGCGACGCGGAGATCACCACCTACCTCGAGGCCGCGACGCCCGCGCTCATCGCGGCGATTGAGCTGCGCCTCGACGGTGAGCTGGCCGAGCTTACGCTGAGGTCGAGCGAGATGACCTTCCCCGATGGGCAGGGCGGCCTCTCGACGTTGCGTATGACGCTCGACCTGGGGGCTGACCTCCCGAGTACGACTGGCACCGCCACCTATCGCGTCGACGCCTATCCGGACCGTCTCGGGTGGCGCGAGATCATCGTCCAGGCCGGCGACGGCATCTCGGTCGTCAATTCGAGCGTCCCGGCGACCGACGTCAGCGAGGAGCTGCAAGCTTATCCGGCCGACTCCCTGGAGAGTCCACTTGCGGTGCGGGAGGCAACCTTCTCGTTCCAGCCGGGCCCCGGCGCACCGTCCTCGAGCGAGGATCGGCTTCCGGGGGCCGCGCCGTCGGACGATCTGCTCGTCTCGCTTCTGCGCGGCGACCAGTCACTGCTGCCGGCGGTGCTAGCCATCGGCGTGAGCATGGTGCTGGGTGCCGCCCACGCCGTCTCGCCGGGGCACGGCAAGACGCTGGTGGCGGCATATCTCATCGGGAGTGACGGCAGCCTGAGGCAGGCGATGTGGCTGGGAGTCGTCGTCGCCGCAACGCACACCATCGGCATCCTGGTCCTCGGCGGCGCTACCTTGATCGCGTCTGAGTACTTCGTCCCCGACCGCGTGATTGGTTGGTTGGGAGTTGTGGCGGGCGCAACGATCATACTGCTCGGCACCGGCCTGCTGCTACAGCAGGTGATCGGACGCGGGTCGAACCATGCGCATGGTCATGGACACGATCATGGGCATGAGCATCTTCAGGGCCACGACCACCCCTCGGCGGCTCGGCCGCTGACGCCGCGGCGCCTGATCGGACTCGGCCTCGTCGGCGGACTTGTCCCGAGCGCCTCGGCCCTCCTCGTCCTGCTGTTGGCGATCACCCTTGATCGGGTGGCCTTCGGATTGGCGTTAATCGTGGCCTTCGGCATCGGCATGGCGATCGTGCTCGGGGCCATCAGCGCGTCGGTCGTCGTGATCAGAGACCGAGCGCGTCGAATGCCGAGCCGTTGGATGCGCGCTCCGTGGGTGGCTCGTGCGGGCCGCAGCCTGCCCGTTCTGAGCGCCATCGCCGTTCTCGTCATCGGCCTCGTCGTCACGATTCGGGCGGTCTCCGCGCTGGCGTGGCAGGCCGGCTGACCGCAGCGTGGATCGAGCCGAGGCAGCGGCTGGGGAGTTGGCCATCACCAACATTGCGCGGAATGGCGCAGGTTCGTGCGGGTCGTGCCGTCCGGGTGGCACCGGCCGGGTAGAATGTGGGCAATTCGGCGACCGCCCCGGGCGGTCGCTCCTGCGAACAGGCCAGACTGCGGAAGCCGACTCCGGGCATCACGCCCGTGACGCGCGGCCGGTCGACTCGCATAGCCGACCCAGCGCCAGGTGGCTCGGGCCGGACGTAAGGAGAAGACCGTGGCGACCGCCCAGATCCCCAGCACCGCATCGACGATCGACGCGACATGGCGCAACCTGTCCACTGCGGAGCTGTACGAGCACGCCATACGTAACGACGAGGGCACCATCTCGGCCCATGGCTCGCTCGTCGTGCGCACTGGCCAGCACACCGGGCGCTCGCCGCAGGACAAGTTCCTCGTGCGCGAGCCGAGCAGCACCAAGAAGATCTGGTGGGGACCGGTCAACCGACCGATCAGCGAAGAGGACTACGACAGCCTCCGCTCACGACTCATGGCCTACATCGGCGCGAAAGAGCTCTACAGCCAGGACCTGTACATCGGAGCGCATCCGGATCATCGGCGATCGCTGCGCGTCCTGACCGAGACGGCCTGGGCCAGCATCTTCGCCCGCAACCTGTTTCGCAAACCACCTGCCGCGGACCTCGAGGGCTTCACCCCGAACTTCACGATCATCAACGTCCCGTCGTTCAAGGCCGATGCCGACACCGAGGGCGTCCGGACCGAAACGGCGATCCTGCTCCATCTCGAGCGGATGGAGATCATCATCGTGGGCACCGAGTACGCCGGCGAGATCAAGAAATCGGCCTTCACGGTCATGAACTATCTGCTCCCCGACGAGGCCGCTTTGCCGATGCATTCATCGGTCAATGTCGGAAAGGCCCAGGATCCAGCGCTGTTCTTCGGACTCTCCGGCACCGGCAAGACCACGCTATCGGCCGATCCGGAGCGGAGCCTCATCGGTGACGACGAACATGGCTGGGGCGCCGATGGCCTCTTCAACTTCGAGGGCGGCTGCTACGCGAAGACCATTCGCCTGTCGCCGATGTACGAGCCGGACATCTTCGCCACCACCCGTCGCTTCGGCACGATCCTCGAGAACGTCGATCTCGACGAGACGACGCGCGAGCTC
Organism: Candidatus Limnocylindria bacterium; assembly: GCA_038255505.1. Classification (GTDB taxonomy): domain Bacteria; phylum Chloroflexota; class Limnocylindria; order QHBO01; family QHBO01; genus JACDBZ01. The sequence goes on along the minus strand of JBBSLF010000008.1, from coordinate 22,628 downwards.
GACCTCGATTCCGATCGATTCACCGAAAACACGCGCGGTGCGTACCCGCTCGAGTTCATCGGCAATGCCGATCCGACCGGCATGACCACCCACCCCAAGAACGTGGTCTTTCTGACCGCCGATGCGTTCGGCATCCTGCCGCCCATCAGCCGTCTGACGCGCGAGCAGGCGCAGTACCACTTCATCAGCGGCTACACCGCCAAGCTGGCCGGGACCGAGATTGGCGTGACAGAGCCGCACGCCACCTTCTCAGCGGGCTTCGGGGCGCCGTTCCTGCCGCGCCACCCGGGCGAATACGCGGCCATGCTGGCCGAGCGCCTCGAGCGCTTCGACGTCCCCGTGTGGCTGGTGAACACGGGCTGGACCGGTGGACCGTTCGGCATCGGCGAGCGGATGCGGATCGACCACACCCGCACCATGGTCCGCGCGGCGCTGCAGGGTAAGCTCCGCGACGTCACGTACGAGACCGATCCGGTCTTCGGGGTTGAGGTTCCGACGTCCATACCGGGCGTGCCGTCCGAGATCCTGCGTCCGCGCGACACCTGGCCGGACCCTGCCGCCTACGACGCCAAGGCGCGCGAGCTGGCCTCCATGTTCGGGGAGAACTTCAGCTCGTATGCCGACGGCGTATCCGACGCGGTCGCCGCTGCCGGCCCTCGCAGCGCGAGCTAGCACGCGAGGATGGCGGGCATTCGCCTCGTCTACATCGGCGGGGCGAGCACCCGTGCGCCGGGAACGGTAGCGTCGTTCGTCGAGCACGGAGAGGCATTCCGCGGCTCCGAGGTCGTACTCGTCGACCTCGATGCGGATCGGCTCAATGTGGTGCGACGGCTGACCGAGCGTATGGCTGCGGATCGTGGCGTCGACGTTCGCGTCCGCGCCACGACGGATCGTCGATCGGCACTGGACGGCGCCGAGGTGGTGCTTACCAGCTTCCGGCCGGGCGGGTTCGAGGCGCGCGTGCTGGACGAGACCATCCCACCGCGGCACGGCGTCATCGGCCAGGAAACGCAGGGTCCCGGCGGGTTCTTCATGGCGCTTCGCTCAATCGCCGTCATGCGCGAGATCGTGTCCGAGATGGAGCACGCCTGCCCCGATGCGTGGCTCGTCAACTACACCAACCCGGTGAACATCGTGTCCGAGGCCATCACCCATCACTCGTCGGTCCGCTGCGTCTCGTTGTGCGAGGGTCCGCTCACCTTCCCGCGCGACATCGCTCGCTTGGCAGGCCTCGATCCCGCCCGGCTCGCCGCGACCATGGTCGGGCTGAACCACACCGGCTGGAGCGTCAAGCACGAATACGACGGCGCCGACGTCATGCCGCTGATCGAACGTTCGGCCGCGCGTCTCGACGCCAACGGCGGACCGACCACGCGCGACGAGCTCCTGGTCCACCTTGCGGCCACCATGGGCGCGCTCCCATCGGCCTACCTGTACTACTACTACTTCGCCGATCATGCCCTCGACGCGGCGCGGGCCGCACCCCGGACGCGCGCGCAGGAGATCATGGCCAAGGTCGATGACTATTGGACCCACTACCGCGAACAGGCCGATGCCGCCCATCCCCGACTCGATCCCGAGCGGTCGCGAGGCGGCATCCTGGAGCTGGAGCTTGCGGTGGACGTGATCGACGCGATCGTGAACGACCGCGGCACCGTGTGGCCGGTCAACGTTCCGAACCAGGGCACCGCCCTGCCCGGCTTCCCCGAGGACCTCGTCGTGGAGGTTCCTGCACTGGTCTCTGCGGCGGGAATTGAACCGATCGCCGTCCCGGCGCTTCCGCATCATGTGCGGGGTCTCATCGAGTCCCTCGGTGCCTACCAATCCCTGGCGGCAGAGGCCGCATGGTCGGGGACGCGGCGCGACGGGATCCGAGCCCTGGCCGCCCATCCGCTGGTCCGGACCCTCCCAACAGCCGAGGCGCTGTACGACGAGATGGCCGCGGCCCATCGAGCGTACCTGCCAACGCGGCTGCTGGCCTGAACGCGTGACCCTCGTCCTGGGAGTCGACGGCGGCAACAGCAAGGTGATCGCCCTCGTGGCCGGCGTGGATGGCTCCATCGTCGGCGCGGCGCGCCGTCTCGGCAGCGCGGACATCTATGCGTCGGCGGGCCCGGAGGCCGCGGTCGCGCTGGTGGAGGCGCTCGTGGATGAGGCGCTGGCGCAGGTCGGCATCGGTCGAGGCGACATCGGTCAGGCTGTCTTCAGCATGGCCGGCGCAGATTGGCCGGAGGATCACGCGCTCCTGGACCAGGCCTTCGGAGCCGCCGGCTTCGGCGGTCCGGCCACCGTCGTTAACGACGCCATTGGTGCGCTGACGGGGGCAGTTCCGGAGGGACCGGCGGTGGTCGTCTCGATCGGGACCGGCGCAGCGACCGGGGCGCGAGGGCACGACGGCAGCACCTGGCATTCGAGCTTCTGGCAATCACCTCATGGAGCGGTCGAACTGGCTCAGCGCATGCTCTCCGCGGTCGCGCGCTCGGAGCTCGGCATCGACCCTCCCACGCAGCTGCGCGATCGGCTCCTCCATATCACCGGCGATGACACTGTCGAGGCGGTCCTCCATCGCAACACCGGCCGCGCCGCGGAACGGCCACCCGTGGGCCGCATGGTTCGAGCGCTGCTCGAAGCGGCAATGGAGGGAGATGCGGTTGCCGCCGGCATCCTCCGCGCGCACGGCAGTGGTCTGGGCGCCACTGCGGCCGCCGCAGCCAGGCGCGTGCGCATCGCCGACACGCCATTCGCGCTCTCATTCTGCGGAGGTCTCACGCGGCTCGGAACGAGCGCTCTCACCCAGGCCGCTCTGGACGCGGTGCATGCTGCCCAACAGGCGCCGGTCATCGTGGCGCCCCGCTGGGAGCCCGCCGTCGGAGCGCTGGTCATCGGTCTCCGAGCGGAGCTGAAAACCGCACTGCCCGATGACGTCGCTGCGCGACTGGATGCGAGTGCTCCGTCCGCCTCGCTTTTCGAAGTTTCCTGACCGCTACGTCAGCGCGTCAGACCGAAGAACAATGCAACCCACTGGTCGAGCAGCGGAGCCGGGGCCTCGATCGCGGCCAGCGCTTCAGGCAGTGGCTCCTCCGCGCCGGCCGGGATGATGAGGACCTGCTCGCCGGGGGCACCCAGGTTGGCGAGGCGCCGAGCCTCGGCGCTGATGTAGGCGTCGCTGCGGAGATACTCCAGATCGGCGGCCAGCTCGGCGTTCTCGGCTTCCACGGCCGCGATCTCCGCCTCGATCTGAGCGGCGCTCTGACCGATTTCCCAGTTCGTATAGACCTGCCGCCCGAACTGAACCGCGACGAGCGTTCCGACGATCAGCACCACGGCCATCCATGCCATTCCACCGCGAGACGCGGGCAGACGCCAGCGCGCCCGGGGGCTGGGCGGCGGTTGAGGAGCATCCGCGGCGAGGTCGATACCGGTCATCGATTGCAGAGTCTACCCGAGGTTATCCACACCGCGACAGCCGAGCTGTCGCATCGCCTACCGAGGATTCGAACGCCTGTGCTATGTTCGTATTCGAACGGACGTTCGATTTGGAGACTCTGAGCAGCGAGGAAGCCGATGCTGACCGCACCACCCACCACTGCCGACGAGGCCATCGCGTCGCTCCTGGCCGATCCCGCGATTGGCCCCTTGATCGCCGCCCACCGGGAGATCAGGCCGCGGCCTCCGCGTCATGCGCCATGGCCGGAAGGGATCGACTCGCGCGTGGTGGCAGCGCTGCGCGGGCGCGGAATCGAGGCGCCGTACACGCACCAGGCGGCCGCCCATGCCGCCGCGAGCTCGGGGCGCAACGTCGTGGTCGTGACGCCAACGGCATCGGGCAAGACGCTCTGTTACAACCTGCCGGTCCTCGACGCGGTCGCGAAGAACGAGTCGGCACGCGCCCTGTACCTCTTCCCGACCAAGGCCCTCGCCGCCGACCAGCTGGTGGAACTCCGCGCGCTCGCCGATGCGGCCGAGATCGGCCTGAAGACGCACACCTACGACGGCGATACGCCGGCCAACGTTCGCTCCGTCGTCAGGTCTGCCGGCCAGGTCGTGATCACCAACCCGGACATGCTCCACGCGGGGATCCTCCCCCACCACACGAAGTGGTTCAAGCTGTTCGAGAACCTCCAGTACGTCGTCATCGACGAGCTGCACACGTACCGCGGCCTCTTCGGCTCGCACGTCGCCAACGTCATCCGACGGCTGCGCCGGATCTGCCGCCACTACGGCGCCGACCCGACCTTCATCTGCGCCTCCGCCACCATCGCCAACCCGCGCGAGCTGGCCGAAGGAATCCTGGAGGCGCCGGTCGAGCTGATCGACGACAACGGCGCGCCGTCCGGCCGGAAGCACGTCGTCATCATCAACCCGCCGGTGGTGAACGCACAGCTGGGCATCCGCAGCAGCTCCCTGCTGACGGCGCAGCGGCTGGCGCAACGCCTGATCCGTGACGGCGTTCAGACCATCGCCTTCGCCCGCAGCCGCACCGCGGTCGAGATCCTGACCACGTACCTGCGCGAGTCGATCCCGGCATCCCCGGGTCATCCGTCGACCATCCACGGCTACCGCGGCGGCTACCTGCCCAACGAGCGGCGCGAGATCGAGCGCGGTCTGCGCGACGGTCGCATCCGCGGCGTGGTGGCCACCAACGCGCTCGAGCTGGGCATCGATATCGGCGGCCTCGACGCCGCCATCAGCGTCGGCTATCCCGGCACCATCGCGTCCACCTGGCAGCAGATGGGCCGATCCGGCCGCCGAGCCGGAACCAGCCTATCAGTCATGGTCGCCTCATCGGCTCCGATTGATCAGTTCCTCGCGACCCACCCGGAGTATTTCTTCGACCGGTCGCCCGAGCACGGCCGCATCAACCCGGACAACCTGCACCTGCTGCTCGATCACCTCAAGGCGAGCGCCTTCGAGCTGCCGGTGCCCGCGGCCGAACGGTTCGGGCTCGAAGAGACGCCAATGCTGCTCGATGTCCTCGAGGAGGACGGATTCCTGCGGCGAGCCGATGACGATCGGTACTACTGGAGCCAGGAGAACTTCCCCGCCTCGTCCTTCAGCCTGCGCTCGGCCGCGCAGGAGAACGTGGTCATCATCGATACCACCGGAGATCGGCCACGGGTGCTCGGCGAGGTCGACCTTTTTGCGGCTCCCATGCTCGTTCACGATCAGGCCATCTACATCCACGCCGGGCGCCAGTTCCACGTCGATCGCCTCGACTGGGACGAGCGCAAGGCGTACGTCCGCGCCGTCGACGTCGACTACTACACCGATGCGGATCTCGGCGTGACCCTCAAGGTCCTCGACGCCTTCGAAGAGCTCCATGGAGCCGATGGCGCCGGTGGTGTACATCTGCGCGCACACGGCGAGGTGATGGTCGCGTGGCACGCGACGCTGTTCAAGAAGATCAAGCTCCACACCCACGAGAACGTCGGCTGGGGCCCGATCACCCTCCCCGAGCAGCAGATGCACACCACTGGGGCGTGGATCGTGCCCGCCACATCGGTCGTCGAGCGCTTCGACCGCGAGACGCTCGATGGCGCGCTCATTGGGCTGGCCCGGGTCGCACGCTCGGCTGCGGCGCTCCTCCTGATGTGCGACCCACGCGATGTGGGCGTTCTCGCTCAGGCTCAGGCGCCGCACACGCTGCGTCCGACGCTGTTCCTGTACGACGCTGTGCCCGGCGGCGTCGGGCTTGCGCAGAGGCTGCATGAGCTCAACGCCGAGCTCATCGGCGCATGCGCGCGCATGGTGCGCGACTGCCCGTGCATGGATGGCTGCCCGTCGTGCGTCGGCCCCGTCGCCGAGGTCGGCGTGCACGGCAAGGCCGCCTGCGGCGACCTCCTCGCGGCGCTCACGGCATGAGCACGCGCACGCTCGCGGAACGCCTCGATGCGATCCGATCCGAACACGTTCCGCCGCCGGCGCCGCCGCGCCCAATGGTCAACGACCGCATCGGCCTCCTGGCGCGGTGGTTCAACGCGACCACGGGCACGGCGAGTGGTGGCACCTCGCTCATCATCGAGCGCAGCGTGCCCATCGCACCGGACGTGGCAGACGTGCTCTCGGCGTTGACGCCCGCCGCCTATTTCGACACCGAGACGACCGGCCTGTCGACAGGCGCCGGCACCGTCATCTTCATGGCGGCCGTTGCCCGTATCGAAGGGTCACGAGTGACGGTTCGCCAGTATCTGCTCCCCGACTACCCGTACGAGCCGGCGCTGCTGCGGTCCCTCACGGCCGACCTCGCCGGATTCGCGCGCCTTGTCACCTACAACGGACGGACATTCGACATGCCAATGCTGGCCGCGCGCCTCACCGTTCACGGCCTCTTTCGCGAGCAGGCGACGCTGCCGGCAGCACACGACGACCTGCTGCCCGACGCGCGGCGGCTGTTCCGCCGACCACTCGGCGGCGCGCGTCTGGCCGACGTGGAGGCAGGCGTCCTCGGCGTGCGACGAACATCGGACTGCCCGGGAAGCGAGGTTCCGGGCCGCTACTTCGGATACCTGCGCGGCGGATCGCCCGACATCCTGGCCGAGGTGCTCGATCACAACTTCCAGGACGTCGTCAGTCTTGTGCTGCTGGAGGCCGAGCTGTGCCGCATCCGCGCCGGCGGCTGGCGTGTGGCGCGCGTGCTCGATCCGCGCGGCATGGCGCTCGAATTGCTGCGCGCGGGCGCCGTTGACGATGCGCTCGAGCTGGTCGAAACCGCGCAGGCGATCGCCACGGACCCAGCCGAGGCTAACGCGTTGCGTCGTGTCGCTTCACGTCTGCTCATCGCGCTCGGCCAGGTGGATCGCGCCGAGCAACTGTGGACCCTGGGGACGCGTCGAGCATCGGTCGATGCCGCCGGCGCGTGGATCGAGGTTGCGCGCATCCGCGAGCGTCATCGAGGAGACCTGGCAGGGGCGATGGAAGCAGCCCAGGCCGCGTCACACGTGCTGGACGTGGCCTTCGCCCTCGGTCGTGGCGGCTCCATGCACGAGGTCGGACGCACGCGGATCGCGGTCGAACGGCGGCTGCGACGGCTGCGCAGATGGGTCGCGGCGGCTGAACGTCGGACCCTGCGCGAGGCGCGACGGATCGCCTAGCGGCGCTGCTCCAGCACGCTGATGACCCGGTCGGTGGCGGCGTCGGCAGCAGCAATCGGCGACGCGCCTCGCGACAGATTGACCGCCAGCGCGGCGCCAAACGTGTCTCCGGCTCCAACGGCAGAGACGCCGGTGACGACGCGGCGCGGAACGCTGGCCACGACCCGGTTCTGTGCCGGATCGTCGAGGAGATACCCTTCGGTGCCGAGAGTGACGACCACGATCGGCTTCGAGCCCGCCCGCAGCCGCAGCTCGGCTGCCTGTGCGAATGCATCGCCCGGAGCCTCGACGAGGTCCTCGGTACTTACGACGATTGCATCGGCGGCGGCGATGACGCGAAGCTGATCAGCGACAAGGGTGTCGAGCGCCAGCGCCCGTACCTCCTCACCATCGACGAGCCGACGCAGCCAACCCTGAATCAGGAGCACGACCCGGCCCGGGCTGAGCTGTGCACACAACGCATCGACCAGCAACGGGGTCACCTCATCGGCAATTGGCGCGACGAGCGCCACGTCCGGACGATGCAGGCCGTCCAGCCCAGCCGGATGAATCGGCTGCGCTCGCGCCTCCAGTACGAGAACGCGCACTCCATCGCGCTCATCGTGACGGTAGAACGTGGTGCGAGGGGTTTGCTGGTGAGCAAGCGTCCCAAGCGCGCGCAGACGCGCGAGGCCGTCACGCGCCGCTGGTTCGTCGCCGGCGACGGTCAGTGTCGTCAGGCGGGCGTCCTCGGCCCGCGTCGCCAGACCGGCGTGCAGCACCGACCCGCCGGGGGAAAGCGAGCCATCGGGAAACCGGTCGATCGTAAGACCGCCCACGATCAGCATCTCGGTCATCGGTCTATCATCGGTGCATGCGACTCTACTTCTACGAGCTCCACGAAGGCGCCACCGATCTCATGACCGATGCGCTCCTCGTGTCCGATCGCGACCATAGCCCAGAGCAGTTCGCCTCGATGGTCGGGACTGCACGCACCGCGGTCATCGAGACCTTCGAGGAGGACACCCTGGTCGAGGCCATCGCCCGCGAGCTCGAGCGCAGCCATGGCTTCACCTACATCGCCGACGAGAAGCTGCGGGCCAGCATGAGCGTCGGCATGGCCGACGAGGATGTCTACCTGGTTGAGTCCAGCGACGAGTTCCGATCGATCGTGGCAGAGATGGAACGCTCCTAGCGGGCCACGTTGAACAGGATTTCCAGGATGTCACCGTCCTGGACGGAATACACCCTCCCCTCCTGGCGCAGCGTGCCGCGTTTGCGCGCCTCGGCCATCGAGCCTGCCTCCAGCAACTCCTCGAGACCGATGACCTGGGCGCGGATGAAGCCGCGGGCCAGGTCGGAATGGATGGTTCCCGCAGCGTCGACCGCCGATGAGCCGATACGCAGGGTCCAGGCCCGGCACTCGTCCTCCCCGGCGGTGAAGAAGCTGAACAGTCCCAACAGGTCGTAGGTCAGGCGGATCACGCGACCGCGCGACGGCTCGGCGATGCCCAGGTCGTCCATGAACAGACGGGCATCCTCGTCGGGCAGCTCGGCGAGCTCCGCCTCGATCTTGCCGGCCAGTGCGGCGACATCTGTGTGGGGCTCCCGGTACCGGTCCCGCCCGGCCTCCTCGAGAGCCTTGACCTCGGGCAGGCGGCCATCGTCGATGGTCAGCACCACCAACACCGGCTTCTGGGTGAGAAATCGATAGCCGCGCAGCAGAAACTCCTCGTCGGCGGTGAGCCCGAAGGATCGAATTGGCTTACCTTCGGAGAGGTGCGGCTCGACGCGCAGCAGCAGCTCTTCCTCGCGCTGTGCGAGTTCCCGCTCCGACTGCGATCCGTGCCTGCCCTGCGTCTTCAGCTTTTCAAGCCGCTTCTCGATCACCGTGAGGTCGGCGACGGTGAACTCGAGGTCAAGGTCGTCGACGTCTCGCCACGGGTCGGCCGCAGCGGCAGCGGTGGGATCGTCGAAGGCACGGGCGACGTGCAGGAGCGCATCGGCATTGCGGATCTGGGCCAGGACATCGGGGTTCACCGTCCCCTCGCGCGCCGCCCCGGCCGGGATGGCGACGTCAACGTAAGTGACATCGGCGTAGGTGGTCTTCTTCGGATTGAACAGCGCCGCCAGGCGGTCGACCCGCTCATCGGGCACCTTGACGACGCTCACGTTTGGCGCCGCGCGCCCGCCCGAGAATCCACCGGTCTCGGCGTGGCCACCGGTGAGCGCGTTGAACACCGTGGTCTTCCCGCTGCCGGGCAACCCGACGATGGTGACCTGCATCCTAGTAGCCGACTTCGAGATTCACGAGATTGCGCAACGCCTCTCCCGCCCGGTCACGACGCAGGTTGTCGACGAACAGGTCGACCGTGCGCTCGATGACCTGGTCGGACGCCCAGCTGGTGTGCGGCGTGATGACGAGATTTGGCGTGCCGTACAGCGGCGACTCCGGACTGAGTGGCTCCTCGTTGAAGACGTCGAGCACGGCACCGCCGATCCAGCCGGACTCGAGCGCGCGACGCAGCGCCAGCTCGTCGATGAGCCGTCCGCGCGCGATGTTGATGATCCAGGCGTCCTCCCGCATCTGGGCCAGCTGTTCGGCGCCGATGAGCCCGGCTGTCTCGTCGGTCAGCGGCGCCGCCACGACCACCACGTCGCTGGAACGCAGCACCATTTCGAGCTGGTCGAGACCATGCATCTCGACCTCCGACCCCTCGCCCGCCCCTCGCTCGGGGCGACGTCGCGTGGCGAGCACCCGACATCCGAATGGCGCGAGAAGTCGCGCAACCTCGAAGCCGATGCTGCCATAGCCCACGATCCCGACGGTCATCTCCGACAGCTCGCGCCCGCGAAGGGGCTGCCACGTGCGCTCGCGCTGGAGTTCGAGCAGCTGCGGCAGGCGTCTAGCGACGGCGAGCATCATCATGACCACGTACTCGGCGATCGGCCGGCTGAAGACGCCGCGCGCGTTGGTGACGGCCAGCCCACGCTCGCGCACGACGGCCGTCGCGATCCGATCGACCCCGGCGGAAGCGGAGTGAATCCAGCGCAGGCGCGGCGCGCGGCCGACGATATGGTCGAGCACAGACGCAGGCATGCCGCCAAGCAGGAGCACCTCGGCGACATCGAAGACCGACTCGTCGGCATCGCCGTGGATCCGCCCATCTGCCGAGATCAGGGCGCAGCGCGTACCGTCAACCGCCTCGATACGGCCGACGAGCTCGCGCGACAGGTAGGCGCCGAGAATCGGTGTGGCAAGGACGACCGTCGATGGGTCGCTCAGAGCACCGCCTCCTCCACCCGCGCAATCCAGCGCTCGGGAGCCCGGATCTCGTCCAGACTGGGCAGGAGCTCGGGTCCGGTCCAGACGCGGTTGAGGAACTCGCGATCGCGCTGCGCGATGACGGCATCGGCGAAGCGTTCACCGGCAGCGTACTGCTCCATCTTCATGTCGAGCCCGGTCATGCGCATGATTGCCCGCTCGATGGCACCGCGCCGCTCGCCCCGACGCTCGAATCGGTCGTGAATCTCCCGGAAGTTGGGCAGGATGTGGGCGCCGGCGGCATGCATCACGTGGTTCGAGTACCCCTCGAGCAGCGACATCAGCGCCTGGGTTCGACTGAACGTCTCACGCTGCCGCGGCGTCATGATCCGTTCCAGCCAGTGTCCCTCGCCGCCGGTCAACGCCTCGCGCATGCGCTCCATGAGCCCCCCTGACTCCGAAGCCAGCAGCTCGACCGTCTCGGACACAAGGCCGGCGAAGTAGGGGCGCAGCCACGGATGCGCCTCAAACTCGAAGGCGTGCGTGGCCTCGTGCAATGCGATGAAGGTGCGGAATTCGTCCAGCGGCAGCCGCATTGCCGCCGCGGTGCCCACGATGTTCGGCTCAACGAAGTGCAACCGTCCACGGACCGGACCGGCCGCCAACAGGCTCACATCGTACTGGCCCAGCACCTTGCGACCCAAAAAGGCGAGCATGAACCCAAGCTGCTGATTGCCGACGCTGCGATTGACCCAGCGCGACACCGCGCGCCCGGTGGTGTCCGGTCCATCCTGCGCCTGGAGCAGCGTCTGCTCGACGCGGTCGAAGAGGGCGCGGAACGTCGCCAGGTTCAGATCCACCCACCCGACGCGATCCACCACGGCCGGAGTCTCGAGCGCCGCCGGCAGATCGGAGCCGATCTCCTCCGCCACGATCGGCTCGATCCGCAGCAACGTCGCGCGGTAGAACGCCTCGGCCGCTTCGCGTTGCGCGGCCGGCAACGGCGCGGCCGCCTCGCCGAGGCGCCGATGGGCGATCTCGCGGACCGCCTCCCAATCGATGAGCCGTGTGCCCGCTCGACGCACAATCTCCCGCGACGCCACGCTGGCCCCGAGCGCGAGAAGGCCGCCGACCAGGATTCCCGCACTGAAGCGAGCCGTGTGTCGTGCCATGTGGCTCAGTCTACGGGAACCGCAGCCGTCGCCTCGATCGACGCCTGCTCCACCGCCGGCAGCCGCTCGCCGAAGAGGCGCTCCGCCACCATCGCGAAGGCCGCCACGTCGCCAGTCGTCGCCACGCGATGTGCGCCTGCGCCGGGCGCAGGGGCTCGCGCCCCAAGCACGTCGAGCAGGTCCTCGACCGCGAGGGCGGTCGTGAAGGCGGAATCGACGACGGCGATACCCGGACCGACGATGCCGGCGATGGGTTCGCGCAACAACGGGTAGTGCGTGCAGCCCAATAGCAGCGTGTCCACGCCCGGATTGGCCAACAGCAGCGGCTCAAGATAGACGCGCAGGATCGACTCGGCCCGGCGCCCCTCGAGGATGCCGGCCTCGACCATCGGCACCAGCTCCGGGCAGGCCAGCTGAACGACCGTGGTATCCGCGCTCGCCTCGACAATGGCGTCGTGGTATGCGCCGGAATCCACTGTTCCGGCCGTCGCGATCACGCTCACCGCTCCCGTCCGCGTGGCCGCGGCGGCCGCGACGGCGCCCGGCCGAACCACGCCGACGACCGGCACCTCCGAACGCGCACGGACGTCATCGAGCGCGTGGGCCGTGGCGGTATTGCACGCCAGAACGAGAAGCTTGGGATCCTGGGCCAGGAGCCAATCGACGGCCTCCAGGGTGAACCGTCGCACCTCGTCCGCCGGACGCGGGCCATACGGCGCACGGGCGTTGTCGCCGAGATAGACCGTCGCCTCGTCGGGTAGGCGTCGGCGGAGTTCGGCGAGGACCGTGAGGCCCCCGACACCGGAGTCGAATACGCCAATCGGCCGTCGGTCGGCGCGCGCCGTCATGCGCCGGCTCAGCGTCGGGCCAGGGCGGGCGCACGTTCTGCCAGGTGCGCGGTCAGCGAGTCGGCGATGCGACGCACGCCCTGGGCTATCGGCGATTCGGGGCTCGACGTCACAAACGCACTGCCCTCGTTGTTGCTGGCAAGCACGAGGCGCCCGTCCGACACGACCTCGTAGTCGATTCGGCTGCCGATGGCGCCTTCGACATCGGCCTTGTCGAATCCGCCGGAGGCATCGGACCGATTGAGGATGGTCGCAATCTTGGATGGCGGATAGCCGATGGCCTGGAAGGTTTCGCCCGCCATCGCCAGGCTGCGGATGGCCATGCTGTCGTAGGTGAGCACCTGCAGGATCAGGTCGGCCGAGTCGAGAAAGACGAGCACGTCCTCGCTCAGCGCCGCGCGAGTGTCGATGATCACAAACTCGTAGAGCTGCCGGAGCAGCGAGAGGACCTTCTCGATATCGCGGGTGGTGACCATCTCCGCCATCTCGACCCGTGGCGGCGCCAGAAGGAGGTCGATGCCGGACGGATCGCGCCACGTGACGTCCCCCAGGTCCTGCTCCCGAATGCGATCGGTGGGAAGGTTCACGATGCTCGGGGCGACGGCCGGGACCCGGAGCAGCCCGCGCAGGTCGCTGAACTGGAGCGAACCGTCGATCAGACACACGCGATGGTTCTGACCGAGGGCGACCGCAATGTTGTATGCGAGCGTCGTGCGTCCCACGCCACCCTTCGGCGAAAAGAGCGTCACCACCAGAGAACCCGACCGCGACGACTCGACGGCGCGTGATTCGGCCACCTTGCGAATCATGGTGGTCAGGTCGAAGCCGCTGAACGGCATCTTCAACACGGCGTCGATCCCGCGGTCCGGATCCTCGCTCACCGGATTCTGAGGAACGGTCAGCATGATCACGCCGACGTGTGGTTCGGCCTTGCGAATCTGGTCCGCGACCTGCTGTCCACTCACGCGACCCTGGAGCAGCGCATCGACCAGAACGACATCAGGCTTCATCTCCGACACGCTGGGGACCGCGCGGTCGCCCGACGTCACGACGTCGAGCATCTTGATCTGCGACTGCGCGTTCAAGAGCGAACGGACGTGCGACGCGACCTGCGGAACGTCCTCCACCACCAGGAGCCGGATCTGTTCGCCTGACATCAATTACCCCATTGCCCGACCGCCAGTCGCGCCACGCAACACGACTATGCACCGTTCGCTCCGCTCGTCGAGTGGCTCCAGGTCATGTGACCCAAAGACCGCCTCGACCTCCAGCTTCGCCTCAGCGGCGAGGGCAACGATCGCCGAAATTGATGGATACCAGAGCCGGAAACCGGCTGGAAGCCGCATTATCGTACCATCGGCCTCCACGAGGTCGGTCAGCGTCTCGTAGTCGACGCGCAGTCCTTCCGGGGTCACCTTCCGCGACAGCTGGCTGCGCCGGACGACGCGCCGCTCACCCATGCGTCGCTGCCAATCAACGCTCAGCTGCAGGTCATGCGGCGGCCACCCGCCAGGCCCGAGCGTGTCAACGATGAGAACGCCGCCCGGCGCCAGGAGTCGACCCGCCCAAGTCAGGGCACGCGCAGCCGCCTCCGGACCGTCGAGATGCGCGATCACGCCGGCCATGACGGCGAGCGCGAATTGCTCGCTCACCGGTGGCGCCCGCACGTCACCCACCACGGTGTCGATGCGTCCCGCGGCATCCGCCGCCGTTAGCCAGGTATCGGCGGCGATGCGTAACGCCGCCCGCGCCAAGAGAGCCGGCGAACCGTCGACGCCCACGATGCGCGTCGCTCCGCCATCCAGCAGCGGGCGGAAGAGCCGGCCGGATCCACAGCCGAGGTCCACGACCGTTCCAGGATGGCGGCCCGCCCATTCGCGATAGAAGGCGAAGTCCTCGGTGATCTCGTTATGCTCGAGGTCGTACAGCTCCGCCAGCATGGCCTCATCGCTCGGTTGGCCGCCGAACATGTCACTCGCGGCGTGCAAGGAACCACTCCACCACGGCGGCCAGGGTCAGCACGAAGATGGCAATCGGAACGCTGAGTGCACCGGCGAGCCGCAACCCGGCGAGCGTGGCCACCACCAGGCTGACCAGCACCCCGCGGCGACCGGCGCGCCACCACGCGCCACGATAGACGATGCGTCGACGAGCGAGAGCCTCAGCGAGAAAGGCGAATGGAGCCACGAACAGGCCCACGGCCGCCGACGCAAGGACAATCACGATGACCACGTTAATGGTCGCATCGGGACACGCCTGCGCGTCGGTCTGAGCCGGGCATGCGCGTGAAGCAAAACCGACCAGCAGGACCGCGGCCAGGATCCCGAGCAGGATCAACACAACAACGATCGTGCGGTGGCGACCGCTCATCGCGACGCGTCGGGGCAGATCTCGCGGAACGGGCAATAGCCGCAGGCCATGGCCGACGGCGTCGCGGCGAATTGGCCGGCTCGAATGCCGTCGGCCGCCACCGTGAGCTTGGCCTGGGCGCGCTCCAGCCGCTTCTCTCCCGCGTCGCTGCGACCCACGATTCCTGACTCAAGAAAGTGAAGCGCCAGCTCATCCGGCAGAGACCCGTGCTGCGCCTCGTAGGCCAGGGCATAGATCGACAGCTGGAGCGACTCGCGAGCGCGCCGGTTGGCGGTCGTCAGATCACGAACGTCGCTCGACTTGTAGTCGGTGATCACGACGCGTCCGGCCTCGTCGCGATCCACCCGGTCGTATCGGCCTCGAAGCCGGTCCGGCCCGAACGCCACGGTGAAGTCCTGCTCGATGGCGGTCGGTCGGGCCGGGTCGCGCTGCTGCTCCTCCCAGAAGCGGCGCACGGCGTCGTGAGCGGCAGCGCGCCGTGCCTCCTCGTGCTGGCGGGTGAGAAAACCGACCGACTCCCAGGCCGCGTCGAGCGCGGCATCGAGCTCCTCGAGCGTCATCGGGCGACCGGCCATCTGCCGCCGGTGATACGCCTGCGCCGCCGCGTGCAGCGCACGGCCATAGACCATCTGATGTGAGACGGGCGTCGGAATCCGGGTCACGTGCCCAAACCGGTACTTCGCCGGACACTCGAGGTAATCGTGGATCTGGCCGTAGCTGAGACTGAGCGGGCGGTCGCCCAACGCTCGACGTGGCGCCACCGGGGCGTGGCTCGTCGGCGATCCCTGGTGGCGGCCGAGCTGTTCCAGCAGCGCGGGACGCACCGATTCCGATGGCGTGGCCGGCGGCAGGTCGAGGGCCTCGGTGACGAACTGACTGACGCGCGAGCGACGCACACCGTAATCGGCCGCCCAGGTCATGATCAGCTCCTCGCGCGCGCGCGTCATGCCGACGTAGAACAGCCGGCGCTCCTCCGCGGTGTGGTGCGACTCGTCGGCGGGCGGTGCGTCGGCCAGCAGCTCATCGGGCATCTCGAGCAGGTCGCGCCGGTCGCGTCCGGGAAAGCGATCGGCCACGAGTCCGACCATGTACACCACGCCGAACTCGAGGCCTTTGGCCTTGTGAAACGTCAAGACGTGCACCGCCTCGCCTTCATCGGGCTCGGCATCGGCGGTGGAGGGATCGTCTCCGGTTTCGATCAGCGTATCGAGCTGGGCGACCAGGAACGGAAGCCTGTCGTCGCGCAGCAGGCCGCCCTGGCGTCGGACGATCTCGAAGAAGCGAGCCACATTGGCCAGGCGCTCCTCCCCGGTCTCGCGGGCCTCGTGCGCCAGGCGCGCCAGCCATCCCGAGGTCGAAATGAAGTGATAGAGCAGCTCCCCACAGGTGCGCTCCGTGCTCATGGACCGATGCGTCGCGAGGCTTCCCATCAGGCGCTGCACGACCTCGAGCGCGCGCAGCGTGAACGGCGAATCCTCCGGTCGATCCCCCGCCTCCGCGAGCGCGACCCCCAGGCTGGCACGTCGTCGACGCGCGCGGTTCATGGCCAGCGTCACGTCGGCTGGCGAGAGCCCGAAGATCTCGCTCGTGGCAACGTCATACAGGCTGACCGAGTCGTCCGGATCATTGACGGCGCGCAGGAAGCTGATGAGCACCCGCACCTCCGGCTGGCGGTACAGGCCAGCGGTCCCGCTGAAGCGCCACGGAATGTGCGCCATGTTCAGCGCGCGCAGGTAAGGGTCCGCGTCGCGATTCCCGCGCACCAGGATGGCGTGCTCGCCCGCCCGGCGGCCTCCTCGCATGGATGCGCCGATGCGGTCGGCGATGGCGTCGGCCTCGTCGGAGCCCGTCGTGAATCCCGCCAGCTCAATTGGACCTGTCGCTGATTCGGGTCTGACGAAGCGGGAACGTGCCTTGAGTCGCTTGTCGAGCCCTTCTCGCGCCTCGAGTCGGTCGGGATCGTTGTGCTTGATCAGCCGATGCGCGGCGTCGAGAATCGGCTGCCGGCTGCGGTAGTTGTCGACCAACACCACGCTGGTGGCCTTCGGATACGCGTCGCGGAAGCCGAGGATGTTCCCCAGCGCCGCGCCGCGGAAGCGGTAGATGCTCTGATCATCATCCCCCACCACCGTCACATTGCCGTGCTCGGCGGCCAGCAGGCGCACCATCTCCCACTGCGCGTGGTTCGTATCCTGGAATTCATCGACCAGGATGTACCGATACCGATTGCGCTCCTCGGCCAGCACGGCGGGATGATCCCGCAGGAGGCGGAGCGCCAGGCTCACCTGGTCACCGAAATCGAGCTGATCGCTACCGCGCATGAGCCGCTCGTACGCCGCGTACGTCGCCGCCAGCTCGCGCTGGTTGGCGGCCGCCTCGGCCATTGCCTCGTCGCCGGGGTTCGCGACGGCCGCGTCCGCCAGGCGTTCGGCGGCGGCGAGGTAGGCCGCCGGGGCGATGTCCTCGTCGCGCAGCCGGCTGATCAGCGTTACGAGGGCCGAAAGAAAGCGGGTGGGGTTGCCGAGCGGGCGGTATCGGTCCAATGGCAGCTCGAACAGGTGCTCGCGCAAGAAGATGATCTGCTCGGCGCGCGACAGGACGCCGGGCCGATCCGACAGGCCCGCCTCGAGCGCGTGCTCGCGCAGGAGCCGATCGCCGAACGCGTGAAAGGTGCTGATGTTCGCGTCGGTATGGCCGTACGGCACCAGCCGGTCGACGCGCTCGACCATCTCGTACGCGGCGCGGTCGGTGAAGGTGAGCGCCAGGATCTCCGAGGGCTTGGCGCGCTTCTCCGCGATGAGCCACGCGATGCGCCGGGTGATGGCCGTGGTCTTCCCGGTTCCCGCCCCCGCCACGATGAGCAGCGGGCCGTCGCCATGCGTCACCGCCTTTCGCTGACGCGCGGTGAGATCGGCGAGCAGCGGCGGCTGGATGCGGAGGTGCGGCCGCCGGGGTCGCGCCACCGCCACGAGCTCCTCGAAGATCGGGATCTGGTCGGGTGACGGAACGACCGGTGGCATCTCGTCGATGGTAGCGGTTGACCGATTCACCCCGCCGTTATCAACCGCTTACCGGACACCTCGTCTGTCGCGTTCGCCGATGGCGGCCAGGATCGCTTCGGCATGGCGGCGGCTGGTGCGGAGCTCGTCGCGCACCCGCGCGACGGTCATCGGCCCGCGCATCTCTTCGACACGGAGCCGCAGCGCCGCCCACACCTCGGCCGGATAGTCGATGCCCGGCGCGATCTGGCGCAGGGTGCCGGCCTGACGCAGCTGGTCGATCACCGTGGGCGTGATCCCCATGCGAGCCGCGATTCCCTCAATTCGGGGCGGCTCAGCGCCGAAGGCCCGCAGGCCATCCATCAGCGTCGTGACGCGTTCCTGCATCTCCGGATCCAGCCCGGGCTCGGACTCCGCCAGGCGCAGGCGCCGCCCACTCCGCGTGAGGCGCCCATCGGTCACGAGATCGTCGATGACCCGCCGCAGTTCGGCATCGTCGAGCTCGAGTGGCGTGGCACCCCGGTGACGGGACGGCGGACGGCGTGCGGCAGCCGTGCGCACACGCGTCACAAGCGCGTCCATGCGCAGGTCGACGGCCAAGGGCTGCTCTCGGTGGAACCGACGGAGCGCGGCCAGAGCAAGTCGCTCGGCGATGCGCCGCTGCTCGGGGTCAATCGACCCGATCGTCACCCCGGCCCGGTCCCCGACATGGCGATCCGGATAGCCTCCGACTCCTCGTCCGAGAGCTGGTTCACCGATGCCCCGGCCCCGACGGGCTTGGCGAAGATGCGGGTGTTCGCCCTTCCATGCAGACCGCTGAGGACGATTCCGTCCCGCTGGTCGTCGAGCAGGGCGATCGCGAAGCTCTGGTCAGACCCGGTATCCTCGAACGGGTTGAAGCGCACCATGCCGATGTGCTGAAGGCTGCGCCGCGTCCGTTGCTCGATCGTGGCGTGCATGGCCTCCATCTCGCCCATCCGCTCGGAGGCGCGCTCGACGGCATCGGCATTGCCCGCAAGAAGGTCGTGAAGTGACGTCGCACCCATGGGTTCGCGCACGATCTCGCGATAGGCGCGGACCGCACGACCCAGGCGCACGCTCTGCGTCATGACCGCGATCACCAGCAGCACGACGAGCGCGGCGAGCACCCCAAAGGCGATGGCGAAGTTGTCGAGGAGGAGGCTGTTGAGATCGGGCATCGAATCGGCGGTATCATAGCCGTCCTGCCCGATCCCCCACCCACCCGAGGTACCGATGGCCCGACGAGTCGGCAAGGCCGCCAACCGCAAGGCACGCCAGCGGAACGTCCCGCGTCCCCCGCGTGCGGTCGCCCCTGCCCCGCAGTCGTCGTCGCAGCCGGTGCCCCCGGTCGGGACACCCGACGCACGCGAGGCCATCTCACTCGATCCGCCGCCGCGTGTCTCCGCTTCCATGGCCGCGGGCGCCAGCTCGACGCTCACGAGTCGGGAGCGCGCCGAGTATCACTACGTCGAGCGCGATCTGCGCAACATCGGCATCCTGACCGCGGCCATGGTCGTAATGCTCATCGTCGCCTGGCTCGCTTTCTCGGGGCTCGGCCTCGTCAGCTGACCTCGGGCTGGCGCCGATTCTTCGGCAGTTCATGGCCTGAACGCCCGTTCCGGCCAATAACCAGCGATTTGTCGTGTGACTGAGAGGGTTTACCTCGCCGCTACGAACCAGGCGGCGATGTTCGGGATTGCGGCCTGCTTAGAACGTCCCGCATGCTGTGGTGTCCGCGAATTTCCTCTTCGAACAGGCTGTTCATGCGACGCATACTACGTCCCTTTCCGACGACGTTCCTCGAGCCGCAGCCGTCGCACGCGTTGCAGCCGCTCCGCGATCTTGAGTTCCAGGCCCTCCTCGGACGGCTCGTAGAAGACGCGGCCGACCAGAGCATCGGGCAAATACTCCTGGTCCACGTCGGCATCGGCATAGTCATGCGGATGCAGATAGCCGCGGCCGTAGCCCTGCTCGCGCGACAGACGCCGATGCGATGACGGCCGCAGGTGGAGCGGCACCGGCAACCGACCGTGCTCCTCGACTTCGGCCGCCGCCGCGAAGTATGCAGCCCCGGCACGGTTCGATTTCGGCGCCGATGCCACGTAGGCAGTCGCCTGTGCCAGGGCGTATTGCGCCTCCGGCAGCCCGATCATCTCGACCGCCTGCATGGCGCTGACCGCAAGCTGAAGGGCGCGCGGATCCGCGTTGCCGACATCCTCCGACGCGGCAATCACGATCCGACGCGCGATGAAGGTCGGGTCCTCCCCCGCCGCGACCATGCTCGCCAGCCAGTAGAGGGCGGCGTCCGGGTCATTGCCACGCATGCTCTTGATGAAGGCCGAGGTCGCTTCATAGTGCTGATCCCCGACGCGGTCGTAGGCCATCAGCCGCTGCTGGGCGGCCTCCGCCACGTCTTCGGGACCGATCTCGCCGTCTTCCACGGTCACCGCCGCCGATTGGAGGACATTGAGAGCCTGGCGGGCATCGCCGCCGGCCAGGTCCAAGAGGGTGACGCGACCCTCGTCGGTCAGGCGGGCGCTGCCGGCCAGGCCGTGGGCGGCATCGGCCAGGGCGCGGTCGACGATTGCGCCAAGCGCATCGGTGTCCAACGGCTCCAGGCGGTAGACCCGCATCCGTGACAGGAGCGGCGAGTTGATCTCGTAGTACGGGTTTTCGGTGGTCGCGCCGATGAGGGCGATCGTGCCGTCCTCCACGTGCGGGAGGAGCGCGTCCTGCTGGCTCTTGTTGAACCGATGCAGCTCGTCGATGAACGCGATGGTGCGACCGCCGGCCTCGCGCAGCACCTTCGCCTCTGCGACGAGGGCACGCACGTCGGCCACGCCGGAGCTCACCGCCGAGAGCTGGCGCCATGTGCCCCCGGATCGGTCGGCAAGCAGGCGGGCCAGGGTCGTCTTCCCCGACCCGGGCGGACCCCAGAGCACCATCGAGGGCAGGTGGCCTGGCTTCACGACCCGGGTGAGCGCCCCATCGTCGCCGATGAGGTGGCCCTGGCCCACAAATTCGTCCAGCGAACGTGGTCGCATGCGGGCCGCGAGCGGCGCTCCGGGCGGGAGCTCGGCGCTGAACAGCTCGTCGGACGCAGTGATCCCGGACGTGCGGCGCGGCATCGGTCGATTATGCGGGACGGAAGCCGGACTTTTCAGTCCTTGATCGACGTGGGACAATCACCCAATCGGTCGGTGGAGCTTGACCGATCAAGGCAACGGCGTTCGCCAGGAGGTTCCGTGGACGACGGCATGTACGTGTCCGTCTCGCGACTCCGGGTCGAAATCCACCAGGTGGATCGGCTCATTGACGCCTTCCGTGCCCGGGCGGGCCTCGTCGACGCCTTCCCCGGATTCATGGGTCTCGAGGTCTGGCGTTCCGAGCGCAGCCCCGGTGAGGTGCTCATGGTCAGCCGATGGCGGGCACGCGCCGACTTCACCGCCTACATGAAGAGCGAAGCGCATCAACTGTCTCATGACCGGATCCCGGCCGACCTCCAGGACGCGATCAGGCTGGAGCGGCTCGACCATGTCACCGGCTACGACGTGATGGCCCGATGAGCGCACCGGTCCCCACCACCGACCCCGGCTTCCCCGCGCAGTGGCTCGAGGTGGCGGAGGGCATCTGCGAGCGCTACTACGCGGAGTTTCCCGACCACGACGAGCGCTATGGGGAACGGGGACGCGCGTACTGCGCTCACGACAATGCCTACCTGGTTGCCTGGCTGGTCGACGCACTGGGCGTGGCCGGAGAGGCGTCGTTCGGAAGGAATGTTGCCTGGTTGCGCGGCCTGCTTGATGCACGCAACTTTCCGATGGAGGCGTTCCGCCGCAACCTCGAGCTGGTGAGCGAGGCTGTGACGCGTCTCAGGCCGGACGATGCCGAAACGATCACCCGTCTCGTGACAGCCGCCGGGGAGTCGTGACGCGTGGATCGCTGCTGGCGGCGCGGCAGCGGTCGATGGTGCATGACGGCACCCGTACTATCGACGCCCTCGATCAGGGTGGGAGAATAGGGCAAAGGCCAGCGGACGGTCACCATCCAGGACAGCCCCCGCCACCGCCGAGGAGGTTCCCGTGGACAACGACGGCATCAATGCGTCCGTCTCGCCACGCCAGGGAACGATGCCGCGGATGGCTCCACTGATCCCCGGACGGGAACCGGGATGTTGAACGCGCCGGCCGTCGCCAACCGCCTCGCGGATCTCCTCCAGCATAGTCCGCCGCGCGAGGCCCGGGCATTCGCCCTCGGGGCCGTGGCGGGAGGGAACCATGCCCGCGATGTCTACCTCGACATGCTCGCTCCCGCGCTCGTGGAGATCGGTGACCGTTGGCAGCGCGGCACCGCGACGGTGGGCCAGGAGCATCTCGCGACCGCCGTCGTCGCGTCCATCATGGCCACGCTCGCGCCGAGCCTCGACGAGGAGCCCTCGATGCGGCAGCGCATCGTGCTCGCTTGCACGGACGGTGAGCTGCACGAGCTGGGGCTTCGTATGCTCGGCGACTTCCTCGAGGGGGACGGCTGGGAGGTGCTCTACCTCGGCGCCGTCACGCCGGCAATCACGCTCGGTGAGTACGTTGCCGAGGTGAATCCCGCCGCCCTCGGGCTCTCGGTCACGCTCA
Organism: Candidatus Limnocylindria bacterium; assembly: GCA_038255505.1. Lineage (GTDB taxonomy): Bacteria > Chloroflexota > Limnocylindria > QHBO01 > QHBO01 > JACDBZ01. Next base: position 255 of record JBBSLF010000008.1, on the reverse strand, counting down.
CAACCCACCTCGAGTTCGCGCGCGCCACCATTTCGGCGATTCGGGAGCGATCCCGGGCGTACATCATGGTCGGGGGCGGTGCCTTCGGCGGGGACGCGAACCTCGCACGCGACATCGGAGCGGACGGCTTCGCGCCGGATGCCGGCGCAGCTTCCACGCTGCTGCGAGACCGATTCGGTGAGCGGGCGAGTTGATCAGCCTGCCCCGCTCCGGCGCCGCCCTCGCGGGACTCGATCTTGGTCCTGTGCTCTGGTC
>JBBSLF010000007.1:0-31504 GCA_038255505.1 Candidatus Limnocylindria bacterium | reverse complement strand
CCCGCGATAGCCGGCAACTCACGCCATCTCGAACGGAAGCGCAACGTCTGGCGCGTGCAAGCCGAGCTGCTTGACAGTCTTCGCGACGTGCCCTGCGCGGACTGCGAGCGACGCTTTCCGCCATGCGCAATGGACTTCGATCATCGAGATGCGGAGGCAAAGAAGTACACGGTAACGCGGATGATCGGGCGGGCAGGCACGGCGCGCATCTTGGCCGAGGTTGCGAAATGCGATATCGTCTGTACGAACTGCCATCGGGCTCGGACCTACGACCGACGGATGGCAGGACGCGATGCGGGAGTAGCTCAGTTGGTGGAGCGCCAGCCTTCCAAGCTGGATGTCGCGGGTTCGAACCCCGTCTCCCGCTCCAACTTCCTTACGGTGACCGTCCCCTTTCACGGGCACGAATGACCCTCGAGAGCCGATGTTCGGGCGGCCGGACCGTGATCGTGCGGCCCGATTAGGCTCGATTCAAGCGCCCTCGGGCTCGGCCTCCGAAGTGGCCGCCGTGGCCTGGCTGCTCCGGACGTGGCCAGTCATATCCTTGGCGCGCGGGTCGATCTTGGCTTCGACCGGGAGATGGATCCGCACGTCCTCATCGCGCGTGCGATCCGCCCATTCGATCAGCTCGCGGTTGATGATGATCGTGCCGATCCGTGCACGATGATGCTCAGCGCTGGTCTGGTATTCGATCCAGGCGCCGGTCAGCGGCACCATCGCGCGCCGGCTGCGGATGTGCTGGAGCGGGTCGGCACCGGGGGGCGCATGCACATAGCCGTGCACGATGTACGGGCCGGTCTTCACGATCACCGGTGAGGGCCGGGTTCGCGATCGCCTGGCGGCATTGCCTCGTGAACCGCCGGCGCGCACGGCAAGCAGCTCGTCGCGGCGCACGACCATTTCGCGTGACTCGACTGCGCGCCCATCCTCCAGCGCCACAAGCAACACGCTTTCCAGCTTGAACTCCTCCTGCTGGTTGAGCGCATCGGTCAGGCGTTCGGTCTCTAGTTGGAGGAAGCCGAAGATGCGGCAGTCCTCGGTGTAGGCGGCAAACTCCTCCTCGCGCTGGAGCGGAGAGATCGGAGCGGGGAACGGATCGCTCTTCGGGACATGCTCGTCCGTGGTGTCAGATCGACCCAGCCTGCGAAACAGGCCGTCGATCATGCGGCTACTCCCATCATTACGCTGTCGCCGCGTGATCATGTGCCTGTCCGTGGTCGTGGTCGTGGTCGGTCATGGTGAAATCGGCGAGCGTGATGGGTGCAGCCACGAGGAGCGACGGATCAGGTAGTGGGACGGTCTCGCTGAAGATGCCGCAGAAGATCTGAACGAGCTCAGGGTCGAACTGAATTCCGGCGTGCTTGCGCAGTTCATCGAGCGCCGCGTTGTGGCTGATCGCCTTGCGGTAGGGTCGATCGTGGACCATGGCGTCGTAGGCGTCCGCGATGGCGACGATGCGCGCGCCGAGCGGGATGTCGCCACCCCGCAGGCCATGCGGATAGCCGTGCCCGCTGAATCGCTCGTGGTGATGCAGGATGATGGCGCCCGCGTCGCGCACGGCAGCCACGCGGTCGATGATCACCTGGCCGATGCGCGGATGTTGCACCACCGACTGCCATTCGTCTGCGGACAGGGGCCCCGGCTTCTCGAGGATCTGCGCCGGCACGCCGAGCTTGCCGATGTCGTGCAGCAGCGACGCGACGCGAATACGCTCGATCTCCTGCATCGGCAGATCGAGATGCTTGGCCATGCGCACCGCGATGGCCGCGATGAGTGATGACGGCTTGCCGCGGTAGTGGGGCATGGGCGCCACGATGGCCGACAGCGCTGCCTCGGCCGCCTGGCGTCCGAGATCTCCAACTTCGGCGGCTCGGGAGCGCGCCTCCTTGGAAATGGGTGAGCGCGGGATGCGGGCCGATTCGTCGTCGACCTCGGCGAACACGTATGTCTGATTGCGGCCGAGCGACTTGGCCGAGTACATGGCGGCATCGGCGTCCCGCAGCATCTCGTCGACATGCAGGTTCGTGCCGTGTCCGCCGGCCAGTCCAATCGAGATTGACACGGCAATGTCCTCGCCGGAGCCTGACGGGACGCGAAGCTTGAGGATCAGGTGCCGCAGCTTCTCGACGACGTTCGTCGCTTCATCGATCCCGGTCTCGGGGAGGATGAGCACGAACTCTTCCCCGCCATAGCGGCCGATGAAGTCAGTGTCGCGGGTGTTGTTGCGGAATGTTTCGGCAACCGCGCGCAGCACATCGTCTCCGACGGCGTGACCGAAGGTGTCGTTGACGATCTTGAAGCGATCGAGGTCGATGAAAGCGACGCTGAGCGGTCGTCCGTAGCGTGTCGCGCGCTCGACTTCCTGGAAGAGCTGCGCCAACAGGGTGGGACGGTTCGCAACCCGCGTCAGGCGATCGGTGGTGGCGGCCTCTCGGGCGCTCTGGAGGGCCTCGGTCAGCTGCTCGATCTGCGGTCGTATGACCCCGAGGTGGCCAAGGTGCTGCGCCGTCGACGGGCCAGCAGCCTCGCCAGCAGTCAGCGCTGCCATCGTGCTCTGCAACGTCAGCACGTGGTTGCGATGGCGCAGTCGGAGCGCGGTCATCCCACCGACCAGGCCGGCCAATGAGGCTCCGACGACGAGTGCGGTTGCCTCAGGCCCGATGAGGCTCCATGCGGTGATCGCGATGCCAGTCATCGCACCGAGCGAAATGAGCCCCAGGGCGCGGGTCGTGAAAGCCATGCCCGCGACGCTAGAGCCAGCCGTATTCGGTTCCCACCTGACTTTGGTACCGGAGCCGATAGGATGCCTCAGGGGATCGGCGACTCTGAGTCAGCGACCCTGAATCGACGACATCACCTACTCGATGTCGATTTTCTCGCGCGATTCGCTGCCTTCCTCGTTGGATTCCTGCTCATCGAGTCGCTCGATCCATCGGTCCAGGTACACGCGGGCGGCCATGAGCTGCTCGCGCCCCGCGACCTTCAGGTGCTTGCGGGCCTCCTGGGGAAAGACCGTATGCACCGTCGCCCAGAAGGCGGTTTCCATGCCGGACCGTCCCTGGTCCATTGACGTGCGCCAGCTTCGCTGCTCGAGCTCGGCGATGCGCGCTTCGAGATCGGCGCTACGGTCGGTCGTTGGTCCATCGGTCATGTGGGGTTCTCCTTGGATTGTGCCGGGGTACCGAAACGGATCTTGAGCGTTCCATCGGTAAAACTGGCGCCCTTCGTGGGGGCGTTGACGAGAATGCGAGGAAGTACGAGCGTGCGGCGCCAGGTTCCGAGATCGATGACGAGCTCATCGGCGTGGCGCGACAGGTTGATGCTGTCCTTGTCGGTGAAGGGAAGCGCGACGGACACGACAAAGCCATCTTCGTCGCGCGCCACGGCGTACGGACGGCCGCGGTAGAAGAACTGGGTTGGATCGGTTCCGGCATACAGGGACGCCGCCATCTCACGCAGCAGGTCGATGCCGACCATCTCGCGATCGAAGAACGGCGCAGTGCGCACCGGGATCGGGTGGAACATCTTCTCGACCAGCGGTCCGTAGCGCTGCTGGGCGTCGTACCAGCCGCGGAAATAGGTCCCCACGTCGTCCGGCAGGATGCGATTGGCGACCACGAGGTCGGTCGGGTAGTTGTAGAGGTGGAAGTAGGTAAAGGAGCGCTGTGCCTCCTTGATCACGACCTGCTCCAGCGTGAGCACGACACGGACCGATGTCTTGGCGTGATCGGTCAGGAGCGCGTGCATGTGCTCGAGGCGCCGAAACAACTCCTCGCCGGCATTGAAGACGGCATCGTTCGGCATCGGCATCCCGACCATGCGCTGGATGAGCGGTCCGGTGAGCTTGGTGATCTTGCGGCCGATCGGCTCGACCTTCTCCATCCACCACTTGGCCGCCTCCGGTAGCGACAGGAGCCTGAGCGTCTCGCCGGTCGGTGCCGCGTCGACCACGACCACGTCGTAGTCACCCGAGTCGTGGTGGTCGGCGATCCACAGGAGCGAACCGACTTCGTCCATGCCGGGAAGGACCGTCATCTCCTCGGCCATGACCTCGTCCAGGCCACGCCAGCGAAGGACCGATGCGGCATATTCCTGGATCCGGCCCCAGTACCGAGACACGTTGAAAAAGACGTCCGACTCTTGAGCCCACAGGTTAGGCGCGATCTCGCGCGGCGTGGGTCCGAGCTCGAGGTCGAACGCGTCTCCCAGGCTGTGGGCAAGGTCCGTCGACATCACGATGGTTCGATAGCCGAGGTCCGCGCAGGCGAGCGCCGTGGCAGCGGCCACGCTCGTCTTGCCGACGCCTCCCTTGCCGGTGTAGACCAGGATGCGAGTCACGCTCGGTCAGAGCCTCCGTTGGGCGGGCGAATCGTTCCGAGCGTGACCGGCGGTGGCGACGGCTACATTCCTCGGCGACGGCCGAAGCCGAAGTAGCCGAGCAGCGCCAGGACGACGAGCACGATGATGATGATCCAGATCAGGTCCATATGTTGACCCTCCTTTCCGCGGTGCCTACTGCATGCGTTGGGCCATGCATCCGTCCGCGTACGTGAGAGTAAATGGTATCGGTGCTTGCTTGCCGCCTTGCGCTGCTAAACATGCTGAACGCGTCCGTCAGCGCCCCGCGGGCACCGGCGAGAGGAAGGCGGCAACGGATTGCTCCAGCGCCGTCTCCTCGGCAGCGGCCAGGCGGCGCAGCGGGGCCCGCATGCCTTGACCGACCGAGGTGCCCCGCATGCCGAGCACGTGCTTCGCCGCGGCGATGAACTGGCCGCTCGCCTCGAGTGCTGCTCGGAGCTCGCTCAGCCTGGCCGTGGCAGGCTCGTCGGCAGCATCGAGCCCTGCTCGCACGACATCGGGGAAGGCCGATGCCATGCCGGACACGGTGCCCAGGGCTCCGCGCGCGATTCCCGCGCCGATCAGCGGCTCGCTGCCGATGAGCACCGGCAGGCCGAGCTCCAGGTATGGTTCCACGCGCTCGAAGGGGGACTCGCTCACCTTCAGGCCCGCAAGGTTGTCGACCGCATCGGCGACTCGCTTGATCACCTCCACCGGCAGCGCGTAGCCGGAGCGCGCGGTGAAGGCGTAGCAGTAGAAGGGCAGTGGCGTGGCGGCCCGCGCGGCCGCCACGAAATGCGACGTGAGTGCCTCGGCGTCGAGCGCGAAGTACGGCGGGGGGATGACGGCGACCGCATCGGCGCCAATCTCCGTCGCGTGGGCGGCCAGCGCACACGTGTCGACGGTCGACTGGGCGCCGGCGTGCACGATCAGCGCGCCGGACACCGCCGAGCGAAAGGCCTCCACGGTCTGGCGCCGCTCATCGAGCGAGAGGAGGATGCCCTCGCCGGTTGTGCCGCAGGCGAAGACGCCATCGGCGCCATTCGACTCGAGGAAGGCCACGTACGGGGCGACGGAGCCCTCGTCGACGGCGGAGCCGTCATCGGTCAACGGGGTGACGGCCGCGACGATGAGCGGGCGATGGTCGAGATCGGTCAGAAGTTTCACGCATGCATGGTAGCGGTGGCGGACGCGGTCGGCATCGGTCCAGATTGGCATCGGTGTATGCTCCACGGACCACCCATGAAGCCCATTCGCTTGAGGGACTTCGCAGCACCATGACCTACGTCATCACCGAGCCCTGCATCGGCGTCAAGGATGCGAGTTGCGTCGACGTCTGCCCGGTCGACTGTATCCATGCCACCGACGACGACAAGATGTTCTTCATCGACCCCGACGAGTGCATCGACTGTGGAGCGTGCGAGCCGGAGTGTCCGGTCACCGCGATCTTCGCCGAGGACGCCGTTCCGGACGACCAGGTGAAGTACATCCAGATCAATGCCGAATACTTCACGAAGTAGCCGATGCCCCGCCTGATCGCGCTGTATGCCACCCCCGAGGATGCCGACGCGTTCGATGAGCACTATCGCGACGTCCACTCGCCGATCATCGCGCGCTACCCGAACCTGCGCGATGTGCGGCTCTCGAAGCTGGTCGGCGTCGGTGGACGGGAGTCGGCGCATTACCTCATGGCCGAGATGACGTTCGACACCGCCTCCGACCTGGACGGTGCGCTCATGTCCGAGGCCGGTGCCGCGAGTGCGAAGGACCTCCGCAATTTCGCAGGTGCCGGCGTTTCACTGTTCATTGCGCCTGACGAGGCCGATGTCTGAGCCCGGCTCTCCGACCGCCGCTGATCCCGATACCCTCGGATTCGAGCACATTCGTTATGAGCGCGACGCCGATGTGGGCGTGGTCACCATATCCATCGATCGGCCGCAAGTTCTCAACGCGCTCGACTTCCCGACCATGCGCGAGCTTGCGCGCGCCTTCGAACAAGCCTCCTGGGACGATGGCGTGGCGGTGGTCGTCCTCACCGGCGCGGGGGATCGGGCCTTCTGTACCGGCGCCGACCTCGATGAGCAGGCGATCATGGGTGCGACCAGCGGACAGTACTGGCGCTGGATGGGTGCGTTCATCGAGATGCACGATCGCCTGAGGCAGATCGGCAAGCCGACGATCGCCCGCATCAACGGCATCTGCGTCGGCGGCGGCAACGAGCTCCAGATGGCGTGCGACCTCTCAGTCCTGGTCGACGACGGCTACATCCGGCACGTTGGCCCCGAGCACGGCTCGGTCCCGGCCGGCGGCGCCACCCAGTGGCTGCCGATCATGGTCGGGGAGCGACGCGCGCGCGAGATCGTGATGCTGTGTGAGCCGATTCCCCCGGCAACCGCGCTCGACTGGGGGCTCGTGACGCGGGTGGTGCCACGCGACCGCCTGGACGGCGAGGTCGCCGCCCTCGCCGAGAACCTCGCCCGCAAGCTGCCGGAGACAATCCGCTACACGAAGACGCAGTTGAACTGGTGGCGTGACCTCGTCTGGTCACAGACGGTGCAACACGCGCGCGACTGGCTCGCCGTCCACTCCACCGCCGACGAGACCCGTGAGGCCGTCGCGGCCTTCGGTGAGAAGCGTCGCCCGCGGTTCGCCGAGCTGCGCCGCCAGCAGGCGGGCGAGGGGTTGGTCTGCCCGGACTGCGGCGAGACCGGTCTCTCAGCGACAGCGAAGTTCTGCGCCGAGTGCGGCGAGGCCTTGCCGAACCCGTGGGAGAAGGTGCAATGACGCTCGCGTCTCTCTTGCCACCGGCCGGTTCGGGAACCGTCACCGGTTATATCGTTACTGATATATCCGCTGACGCTGGTGCCTCGGCGTTGAGGAGGCGCGCGCGATGAACGACGAGCAGCTGATCCTCGTCGAGCGCCAACCGGAGCAGCGCACGGCCCTCGTGCGCCTCAACCGGCCGAAGCAGCTCAACGCGCTCAACGGTGCGGTCATGGACGCACTCTGCGCCGCGCTGGAGGAACTGGACCGCGAGGATGAGGTGCGCGCAATCGTCGTCACCGGGAACGAGCGTGCGTTCGCCGCCGGCGCCGACATCGGCGAGATGGCCAGCGCCACACCGATTGACATGCTCATCACCAACCGCATCGGCCAATGGGATCGAATCCGGAAGATCACGAAGCCAGTGATCGCCGCGGTCAATGGCTGGGCGCTGGGGGGCGGATGTGAGCTGGCGATGACGCTCGACCTGATCGTCGCCGGCGAGGGCGCAAAGTTCGGCCAGCCGGAGATCGGCATCGGTGTCATTCCCGGTGCCGGCGGGACCCAGCGACTCACGCGCGCCATCGGCAAGTCAAAGGCCATGGAGATGGTGTTGACCGGGGAGCCGATCACCGCCGCCCAAGCCGAACGCGCCGGCCTGGTCGCGCGCGTCACCCAGGACGAACTCTGCGTCGAGGATGCCCTTGCACTGGCGGCGACCATCGCCACGAAGTCACCGCTGGCGCTTCGCCTTGCGAAGGAGGCGATCAACGCGGCCTACGAGATGAGCCTGACCGATGCGCTCGCCCACGAGCGCCGCCTCTTCTATCTGCTGTTCGCGAGCGAGGACCAGAAGGAGGGCATGGCCGCCTTCCTCGAGAAGCGCACGCCCGACTTCACGGGCCGATAAATGATTCTCGGCAACCCGGACCGGCCGGTCGGCGGCCTCTCCGTACCTCGGCCTGCAGGAGTCGAGATTCGCCCGTTGGGGCGCGACGACTTCACCGATGTCCTGGCCATGGTGCGCGAGCTGTACAGGCTCGATCTCGAAGCCGATCCCGAGCCACATCGAGTGGCATTCGAGACCTTGGTCAATGATGTCGACGCGGCGCCGTTCCTGGCCCTCGCTGACGGCGAGCCGGCCGGGCTCATCCTGTTTCGATTCCGTCGACGGCTGAATCACGCCACTTTCGAAGGATGGGTCAGCGACTTCGTGGTGGGGGAGCGACATCGCGGTCGAGGGATCGGCCGCGCGCTGCTTGCCGCGGTCATCGCCGAATGGCGGCTGCGTGGCGGCCATCAGGTCACGCTCGAAGTCGGGTATGAGCGGACGGCCGCACGCGCGTTGTATGCGAACGCCGGATTCGGGGACATGGGCAAGTACTTCGAGATGGCGCCCATCCAGCCGCGCAGCCGCACCGCGCCGGGTGTGGAAGTGCGACAGATAGTCGCCGACGATGCTGACTTCGAAGCGGCCACGCGCCTCCTGGCCGAACTGGGTCGGCCCGCGCCAAGCGAAGAGAGACTGCCGGCCCTGCGCCGGACGTATACGCAACACACCGGTCGCGCGGACACCGCGTCGATGCTGGCGGTCCTCGATGGCGCGCCGGTCGGTTTCATCAGCCTCGAGTTCCGTCAGCCGTTCTATATGACGGCGCCGCAGGCGTGGATTCCCGATCTCATCGTTGCCGAGTCGGCACGCGGACGCGATATCGGCGCCGCGCTGTTGGATGCCGCCTTCGCCGAGGCGCACCGTCGTGGCGCGTACGCGGTCGCCCTCGAGAGCGGACATCAGCGCAGCGTGGCGCATCGGCTGTATGAATCTTCCGGGATGGCGGATGTCGGGAGCTTCTTCACCCTACAGCGGTGAAGGCCAAAATCCGGTACGCAATGTGCACTATCGTGGTCGACAGAGCGTAATTTCGCTCGCACAAACTTCCCTGGGAGGGAATCGGAGGTACTTTTTCGTGAGCATCATTGCATGGTTGGTCGTCGGTGCCATCGCCGGCTTCATCGCGAGCAAGGTTGTCCCTGGTGACGAGGGCTACGGTGTCCTCGGCGGCCTGATTGCCGGAATCGTCGGCGCAATGCTGGGCGGGTTCCTGTTCGGTCAGCTGACCGGCGAGGAATGGCTGCAGGGCATCACCATCGGTTCGGTCGTGGCGGCCATCGTCGGCGCGATCATCGTCGTGTTCGTATGGAACATGGTCGCCAAGCGAAGCGGTAACAGCACCGTCTGATCACCGACGCCCATAGACCGATGCGCCCGGTGCCTTTATGGCACCGGGCGTTTCTTTGTGTCTGACACGCGCGTGGGTAGAATTGAGCGTGATGCCTGACGAACCTTACGAAACGCTCCTGTTCGAGGCCGATGCGGCCGTCGCCACCATCACGCTCCATCGCCCGGATGCACTGAACGCCCTGAACGCCGCGATGCGTCGGGAGCTCGGCGCCGTCCTCAAGCTCGCGGCACGCGACGCAACCGTCCGTGCGGTGGTCCTCACGGGCGCCGGGCGTGGTTTCTGCGCCGGGGCCGATCTGCGAGGCGGCAGCGGCGAGCGGGACTTCCGCCGCGTGATCACCACCGAATATAACCCGCTGATCGAGGCCATTCGCAACCTGCCGAAGCCGGTGATCGCATCGGTCAATGGCGCTGCGGCGGGCGCCGGCATGAGCCTGGCGTTGGCGGCCGACCTCGTGATCGCGGCCGAGGACGCGCGGTTCGTGCCGGCCTTCAATCGGATCGGCCTGGTGCCGGACTCAGGCCTCACGCGGACCCTGGTGAGAGCGCTGGGGCGGCATCGGGCGTTCGAGATTCTGATGGGTGAGGGTCAGCTGGGCGCCGCCGAAGCACAGGACGCCGGATTGGTTGCTGCCGTCGTACCGGCAGACCGCCTGTCCGATGCGACTCGGGAGCTGGCCCAGCGGCTGGCCAACGGCCCGACGCGTGGCATCGCGCTGACGAAGCGGCTGCTCAACCGGGGAGAGGACGCCTCGCTCTCCGAGACTCTTGCATCGGAGGCGGGGCTCCAGGAGATTGCGGGTCGCTCAGAGGATCACGCCGAGGGCGTCGCGGCGTTCGCCGAGAAGCGCGAACCGGACTTCCGCGGGCGATGAACGAGATCGGGACCGTTGGCGTGCTCGGGGCCGGCACGATGGGCGCTGGAATTGCGCAGGTAGTGGCCGAAGCGGGGCTCACGGTGCTCGTTCACGACCCGGTCGAGGGCGCCTCGGAGCGTGCACGTGAGCGCATCGGCGGCTTCCTCAATCGCAAGGTAGAGAAGCAGCAGATCAGCGCCGATGACGCCACGGCCGCCACGGCCCGCGTTCAGTCGGTGGCGGGACTCGAGGACCTGGCCGAAGCCGACCTGGTGATCGAGGCGATTCCCGAGGACCTCGAGCTCAAGCGGGAGGCGTTCAAACGGCTGGACGCGGTGGCCGCGCCAACGACCGTTCTGGCGACCAACACCAGCTCCTTGTCGGTCGCACAGATCGCAGCCGCAACGCTGCGCCCGGAACGGGTGATCGGCATGCATTTCTTTAATCCCGTGCCGCTGATGGCGTTGGTGGAAGTCATTGTCGGACCGACGACGAACCCGGCCGTGACTGACTCGGTGGCACTCCTTGCGCGCCAGCTCGGCAAGACGCCGGTGGTCGCCGCTGATACGCCCGGCTTCATCGTCAACCGCGTGCAGCGTGCCTACTACCTCGAGGCGTTCCGCCTCCACGAGGGCGGGCTGGCGGAGATTGCCGCCATCGACGATGCCATGCGCGGCATCGGCTTCCGCCTGGGTCCCTTTGAGCTGGCCGACGTTGTGGGCACCGATATCAATCTCGCCGCGGGCCTTGCCATCTTCGACGGATTCTTCGGGGACGTCCGCTTCCGCCCGTCCCAGGTCCAGCGACGCGTGGTGGACTCCGGGCGTCTCGGTCGAAAGACCGGCGCGGGCTACTACGATTATGGGACCGATGGCGCCCGCGGGGCGCCGTGGGCGGCGATGGCAAGGACTCGGCTCCTGCCGGCGCTCGACGCGCCGCAGATCGAGGCGCGCATCCTGGCATCCGTCGTCAACGAGGCGGCATCGGCCGCCGCCGATGGCGTGGCTGCGCCGGATGCGATCGACACCGCCATGCGGCTGGCCACGAACTGGCCGGATGGGCCGCTCGCCTGGGGCGAGCGCATCGGTCTGGCGTCGGTCGTCAACACGCTCGACGCGCTTCATGCCGGTGTTCCGGATGGTCGGTACCGAGTCGCGCCGCTGCTTCGAGATCTTGCGGAGAGCGGCCGACCCTTCTCTTCGGCTCGGGGCTGACAGGTGCCGCTGAGCGGACGGTATCGGGCGGTGATCTTCGATATGGACGGCCTGCTGCTCGACACCGAGACGCTGTGGCACGAGTCGGAGGTCGAACTCTTCGCCCGCCGCGGGATCGAGTTCACGCACACGGATCAGTTGGCCGTGATCGGAACGAGTTTCGAAACCTCGGCGCGATATTTCGCGCGGCGCCTTGGCAGGCCACAGGAGGAGGGCGCCGCCCTGGTGAAGGAGATGATCGGCCTCATGCACGAGCGGGTGCGCCGGCAGGTCGATGCGCGTCCCGGGGCCGTCGAGCTGGTCGAACGCTTGCGCGCGCTCGACGGCGTGCGTTTGGGCCTCGCCTCGAATTCACCGCGCTTTCTGGTGGATGACGCGCTTGCGACGGCCGGTCTCGCCCATGCCTTTGAGGTCACTGTCAGCTCCGATGATGTCGCTCACCCGAAGCCGGCGCCTGACATCTATCTGCGAGTCTGCGAACTCCTCAGCGTCTCGTCCGATGAAGCACTGGCCCTCGAGGATTCGGTGTCCGGTGTGGCGGCCGCGAAGGCTGCCGGGCTGACCTGCATCGCCGTTCCCCTCTTCGCCGAGACCGATGTCTCCGCCGCCGACCGTGTCATCGACTCGCTCGAAGAGCTGCTGGAGTCGTAGCGCCAGGCACGCGCGTCAACGCGTATCCTGCCCATATGTGTCGAAGCATCAAGACCCTGCGAACCGGTGCCACGCCGGTCAGCGACGAAGAGATCACCGCCGCCGCGCTCCAGTACGTGCGCAAGGTGAGCGGCTATCGCAGGCCATCGGTTGCGAACGAAGCTGCATTCGATGACGCCGTGGCGGCCGTGTCAGAAGCCTCGCGTCAATTACTCGGAGCGGTGACGGCCACGCATCCACAAGCGCGGCGATGACCTTTGACATGGCGCGAACCGTTGCGCTGGCGCGATGGTGGTGGACCTTCATCCTCCGAGGCGTGCTGGCGATCCTGTTCGGGGTGCTCGCCTTCTTCTCGCCCGGCCTGGGAGCCGCGGTGCTCGTCGGTCTCTTCGCGGCGTGGGTCATCATCGACGGCATCGGCAACATCATCGCCGGTGTTCGTGGGCGCGGTCGGGATCGCGCCTGGTGGCTGGAGATCCTCGAAGGAGTCGTCGGGCTCGCTGCCGGCCTGATCGCGCTCATCTTCCCGGTCTACGCGGCGGGCGTGCTTGTCCTCCTGATCGCGATCTGGGCCATCGTCACCGGGGTGCTGGAGATCATCGCCGCCATCCGGTTGCGCGAGCTGATCACCGGCGAGGTCTGGATGGGACTGGCGGGTGTAGCCTCGATCCTGTTTGGAGTGATCCTCATTGCGTTCCCGGCCGCCGGTGCGCTGAGTTTGGTGTGGTTGATCAGCTCGTTCGCCATCGTGTTCGGCGTGTTTCTGATCCTGCTCGGCTGGCGCTTGCGCGGAATCCACGAGCTGGCTCAGCGCGGTGCAGCGCCATGAATTTCACCCCATGGAGGTAATAACCAGGCTCAGGCCGTTTCGGAGTGATTGTGGTCACCCGATGCAACCAGGCGCCACCCAGGCGCCGGAATTGGCTCATTCATCGTATATACCTCCACCTGGTGAAACTCGCCCTCGTCAACGCGCACGGGTAGCATCGGGCCGATGAACCGCGATCCCGCCCGCACGCCCGTCGTCGTTGATGGGCTGCGCACTCCGTTCGGCCGATACGGCGGCGCCCTGAAAGATGTCCGGCCCGATGATCTGGCGGCGCATGTCATCCGTGCCCTCGTCGAGCGCACCGGTATCGACCCGAGCACCATCGACGACGTCATCCTGGGCGCCGCGAACCAGGCGGGCGAGGACAATCGCAACGTCGGCCGCATGGCTGCACTGCTGGCCGGCCTCCCGATCCAGGTGGCGGGTCAGACGGTCAACCGGCTGTGCGGATCGGGCCTCCAGGCGGTCATCGCTGCGGCGCACGCCGTGGCGTTCGGCGATGGCGACGTGTTCATCGCGGGTGGCGTCGAGAGCATGACGCGCGCGCCGTTTGTCTTGGCCAAGCCATCGGCCGCATTCCCGCGTGGTCAGCAGACGGTCGAAGACACCACCCTTGGCTGGCGCTTCACCAACCCGCGACTGGCCGATGCGTACTATCCGTACTCGATGGGCGAGACAGCCGAGAATGTCGTCGAGCAGCATGGTGTCATCCGCGAGGACCAGGACAATTTCGCAGTGACTTCGCAGCAACGGTGGGCAGGCGCGCTCGAGGCGGGGCGCTTCGACGCCGAGATCGTCCCGATCGATACGCCGTCCGGACCGTTCGAGACCGATGAGCACCCGCGGCCTGACGCCACCCTCGAATCGCTGGCGAAGCTGAAGCCCGCCTTCAAGCGCGACGCGTCTGGATCGGTGACCGCGGGAAACAGCTCCGGCATCAACGATGGCGCCGCCGCGGTGCTCGTCATGAGCGAGGCACGCGCGCGTGAGCTCGGCATGCAGCCGATGGCGCGGCTGGTCGCCTCGGCCGTCGCCGGCGTCGATCCGGCCACCATGGGCCTGGGACCGATCCCGGCCTCACGGCGGGCGCTCGAGCGCGCCGGCATCGGTGTCGACGATCTCGATCTCGTCGAGCTCAATGAGGCTTTTGCCGCGCAGGCCATCCCGGTCATGCGCGAGCTGGGTCTGGATCCGGGGAAGACCAACGTCAATGGTGGCGCGATCGCCATCGGTCATCCATTGGGTGCTTCGGGCGCGCGACTGACGGCGACGCTGCTGCACGAGATGCGGCGCCGCGGGGCCCGATACGGACTGGCAACCATGTGCATCGGTGTCGGCCAGGGCATTGCCGCGGTCTTCGAGTCGACCGAGTGACAAGACGTCAGATTGCCGCGGTCCGTTGTCGCGCGGCAAACTGATCCGCAGGACCCAGGTCATTGCCCAGACACAAATGTCATCGAATCGTAACGGGAAGTGCCGATGATGTGCGGATGACCAATTATCGGCGATCCTTGGCTGGCGCCGTCCTGTTCGGCGAAGCCGACTGGTCCGCCATGACGTGCGAGCGTCCGGGCCGTTGAGGACGCTCGTCACCGGCGGTGCCGGTTTTATCGGTTCGGCATTGCTTCCGCGGCTGCTCTCCGCCGGTGAGCGCATCACCGTGCTTGACGACCTCTCAACCGCCGAGCCCGACTGGGATGCGCCATTTCGCGATCAGATGCATGACGGCAGACTCCGATTCGTGCGGGGCGACGTACGGGATCTCGCGAGTGTCCTCGCCGTGATGGCCGGGCACGAGGCGGTGGTGCACCTGGCGGCCAATACCGACATCCCCGGCGGATACGACGACCCGCGCCTTGACTTTGAGGGCTGCATCCACGGAACCTGGAATGTCGCCGAAGCAATGCGGCGTCACGGCGTTCGGCGGTTGGTGTTCGCATCGAGCGGGGTGGTCTACGGTACGCCGCTCCGCGTCCCGACCGGCGAGGCATACGGACCGCTACTGCCGGAGTCACATTACGCCGCCGCCAAGCTTGCCGGCGAGTCCATTCTGTCGGGCTTCGCGCACCTCTACAGCTGGCGCGTGCTGGCCTTCCGATTCGGGAACACCATCGGCCCACGCTCAAATCATGGGGTGGTCCACGACTTCGTCGTCAAGCTCCTCCGCAATGGCAAGCGTCTCGAGATCCTTGGCGACGGTCGGCAGGCGAAGCCGTACATCCATGTCGAGGACCTCATCGAGGGGGTTCTTCACGCCGAGCGGGTGGCTCCGGACCGTCCGTTCGCGGTATTCAACGTGGCCACCTCGGGGACTCTGAGCGTACGTCAGGTGGCGGAGCTGGTCATCGATGAGCTCCAGCTCGAGGCGGGGGGCGTTGAGATGCATTTCAGCGGAGCCGCTCGCGGTGGTGGAGGCTGGGTGGGCGACACGCCTCTGGTCGATCTCGACGCTGACGCGCTGCGCGCATTGGGGTGGGAGCCGCAACAGGACGCCCACGAAGCCGTGCGCAGGGCGGCCCGCGGCATCCGAGACCGACTCCTCGCGTCCGGATCGCCTCTCCGAACGACCGTGGAGCGTCGAAGCGCTCCTCGGCGGGCCGACCCCGGATGACGGACGCCACGCTGGCCGGCTCGCGTGCAGCCACCCGAACCCTGAGACGCCCGCCCATCTCCGTCCCGACGCTGCTCAGCTTGAGCGGTGCCTTGCTCGGATTTGGTTGGCTCGCCACTCTGCTGTTGCGTCGGGCAGACGGGCTTGCCACGCGAGCCTATGACCAGGCCTTCTTCCAGCAGGTCGTCTGGAATGTGTCCGAGGGCAACGGCTTCGTCTCGAGCTTCCACGATGGCAGTTTCCTGGGTGTGCACTTCTCGCCACTGCTGGCGGTCCCGGCGCTCGTCGAAACGGTGTGGGCCGATGCGCGTGTGCTCAGTCTCTTTCACGTTCTCGCGCTTGCGGCCGCTGGACCTGCCGCCTTCCTGTTCCTGCGCGCCGCGTGCAGGCCGTCGCCCTGGGCGCCGTGGCTCGCGGCCGCGATCGCCGCACCGCTGCCAATCTGGAGCGCCGTCCAAGAGGCTGGCCGGGCCGACTTCCATACGGAGTCGCTCGCCCTGCCGTTCGCCCTGCTCGCCGGCTGGGCCGGGCTGCGCGGCCGCGCGTGGCTCCTGTTTGCCTTCGCCGGCGTGGTGCTGCTGGCCAAGGAGGACCAGGGCTACACGCTCCTTGCCGTGGGAGCGATCATCGCGGCGCGCGGGCCCGGTCGGCTTCGGGATGGACGCCGCCACGTGCCCGGGGTCCGCAGGGCCGGCCTCTTAGTGATGGTCGTTGGCATATTCTGGACGCTGGCCGTATTCGGGGTGCTGATGCCGCTCCTTCGCGGCGGCGCGGGCCTCGAGACTGGCTGGTACTACAGTTGGATCATCGAGGGCGGCGGCCCGCTGGCGAATGCCGATCGGATCATGGAGCAGTTGATGAACGGCGCCGGCTGGATGGCGGCTGGCGGGCTGCTTCTTTCAACCGCCGCCCTGCCGCTCCTGCGGCCAGCCTGGCTGCTTTTCGCGCTCCCACCGGTCCTCGCAAGCCTATTGAGCGCGAATGTCGCGCAGGCTGACCTCACGCTGCATTACACCCTTCTGCCGATGGTGCCCATTCTCGTGGCCGCGGCGCTTGGCGGCCGGACCCTGCTGGCATGGTCCGCCCGTAGATTTCGCCGCAGCCGCAGCCGCAGCCGCAGCCGCCGCCGGGTTGGTGCCGGCCTGGTTGGGAGGCGGCCGATGGCTCCGGTGCTGCTGGCTCTGGCGGTTCCCGCTATTGGCGTGGCGTGGATCGGGGGCGGGCTGCCGCCGACCATGCGCGCTGACAATAGCCAATGGGACCGCCCGCCGGCGCACGACGAGCTAATCCGATTCGCGGAGCAGATTCCCGGCGAGGTTGTCCTCATCGTCGACGACAGCATCGCGCCACCGCTCGCCTCGCGTGCCGACCTGTTGCTGATCCCCCACGGCGCTTTGGATGCGTGGGTTCTCCTCGACCGAGAGGCTCGCGATCCGGGGTATCTTTCGTGGGAGCGGCGCAACGGCTACGTGCACGAGCTGCCGGAGAGCGGCAGATCCCAGATTGCGCGCGAGGGCCGATTCGAGCTGTGGGGACCGATTAATGAATGACCGGCTGGCGGCCGTCATCCCTGCGCTCAACGAGGCCACGGCCATCGGTGATCTTGTTCGAGGGCTTCGAGCCTCCGGGGCGTGCTGCGTCTACGTCGTCGACGGGGGCTCGTCCGACGGAACTCCCGAGTTGGCCGCGACTGCGGGCGCCAAGGTCGTCCATGAGGCTCGGCGCGGCTATGGACGTGCTTGCCTCACGGGTGCCGAGGTTGCGCAGCAGGGGCACCGGCATCATGCAGTCGCCTTCCTGGACGGCGACGGTTCGTGCGACCCGGCCGAGCTGCCACGGCTCCGCGCCGCGCTGCCCACGGCCGAACTGGTCCTTGGTCGGCGACGTCCGCGTGACACGGAGGCGGGCGCGATGCCGTTGCATGCGCGGCTCGGTAACGTTCTCGTGGCGGCAATCATCACGCTGCGCACCGGCCGACGCGTTCGTGACTTGCCGCCGTTCAAGGTGGTCCGCGCGGAGTTCCTCGAGCGCTTGAACCTGGATGCGGTCGGCTATGGCTGGACCGTCCAGCTCATCTCCCGCGCGGCGACCGAGCGCTCCGCGCGGATTCGAGAGGTGCCCGTGCGGTTCCTGCGCCGGCGGGGTGGGGTGAGCAAGGTCGCCGGACGACTGCAGGCATCGGGGCTGGCCGCCATCGCCATGGTGCGCACGGCCTGGACGGAGACAGCTCCGCGAGGCATCATCGCCATCGTGGCGAAGGCACCACGCGCCGGCGAGGTGAAGACGCGGCTCATTCAACACCTGGGAGGAGACGGAGCAGCAGAGATGTGGAGTGCATGCCTCGTCGACACCGCCGCCGTGGTGCACGCAGCCGCGGCCGATTTGCGGGCGATCCCGCTGATCGTTGCACGGGCCTCAGAGCGCGCGGAGGTCGCTGCACTCGTCGGTCCGGGCTGGCATTCGGTCGTGCAGGGCCGACCGGGCCTTGACGGCGCGATCGCAACTGCCTTCGAGACGGCCGCCAAACTGGGTACCGATCGGGCGCTCGTGGTGAGCGGCGACAACCCTGACCTTCCGCCGGGGCACCTCGCCGCGGCATTCCGCCAGCTCGACGACGCCAATGCAGTGCTCGGCCCTACCGAAGACGGCGGGTATCACCTCGTCGGGCTGCGCTGGCGGGCGGTCCCGCCGATCCCGCTTGTGTCGGGCTTCCTGCTGCGTAGCTTCCGGCGCCGCATGCGCGCCGCATTCGACGCGGTCCCGATGGGCTCGGGACAAGCCCTCGACCGCACCCACCGGGCGCTCAGGCGCAGCGGGTTCGACGTCGCCACGTCCCCGACGTGGCCTGACGTCGACACGTCCGAAGACCTGCGGCACCTCGTCGCGCGACTCGAGGTGGCGCCGGCCGACGTCGCGCCGCGCACCCGGGCATGGCTGAAGGCAAACGACAAGCCAATTCCTGGCGGGAGCGCCTGACGGTGCCGCAGATCGTGCTGCGCGGCGAGCCTGAGGACTACGCCCCGCTCGTCCTCCTCCCAGGCGATCCTGAGCGGGCGCGCGCAATTGCCGAGCGTTTCGACGGCGGACTTGACGGCGCCCGCCAGGTGAGTGCGCACAGGGGCATGCTCGGCTGGACAGGCACAGTCCGTGGCGCGCCCGTCAGCGTCCAGACAACGGGCATGGGATCGCCTTCGATGGCGATCATTGCCGAAGAGCTTCTCCGCCTGGGCGCCCAGCGGCTCGTCCGGGTTGGAACCTGTGGTGGGATAGGTGAAGGGATTCGAACCGGTGACCTGGTAGTGGCCACGGCCGCGGCGCCGGTCGACGGCGCCACCCGAACCCATCTTGCTGGCGATCCGTACGCGCCGGTGGCTGACTTCGACCTCACTCGCGCCCTCGTCGATGCGGCTCGTGACTCGGGCCTGCGCACTCACGTGGGTCCGGTCGCGACAGTCGACCTGCTCTACAACCCTGATCCTGAGTATGTGACGAAGTGGAGGGCGCGCGGCATCCTCGCATTCGAGATGGAGGCGGCGTCGCTCTTCTACCTTGCCAGCCGCGCGAGCGCCGAGGGTCGCGAGGCACGCGCCGCATGCATTCTCACCGTGAGCGATGTGCTCAGCGGAACGCTCACGAGCGAGGAGACATACGTGTCCCTCGACGTTCTGACGAGCGCGACGGACCGCATGATCGACGTGGCACTCCGCGGCGCGCTAACCGTCGCCTAGGGCGAAGGGCGACGGCTGATCCTATCGAGCAGGCCGGCCCGCGCCCGATCCAGACCCGCCCACCAGCCTCCAGGCGCCCGGAAGAAGTCCGGCGGCCAGGCCGATCTTGAGTCCATCGCCGATGAGGAAGGGCAACGTCCCGAGCGCCAGCGCCTGGGGCAGATCAACTCCGATCGAGGCGGCCAGGTAGGGCACGCCGACCGCATAGATCACGAGGTTGCCGAGCACCATGAGCCACACGACGCCCCCGACCGACCGATCCGTCCCGCGCTGCGCCAGGGCGCCGACCAGGGTTGCGGCCAGCACGAACCCGATGATGTACCCGAATGACGGGAAGCCGAAACCGGAGTTCTGATCGCTGAACCAGGGCACGCCCGTCACGCCGGCCGCCAGGTAGAGGACCATGGCCAGACCCCCGCGCAGCGGTCCGAGCGCGGCGCCGCTGAGGAGCACGGCGAATGTCGCCAGGCTGATCGGTACCGGGGTGAAGGGCAGCGGCAGCGCGATCTGGGCCGCGGCCCCGGTGAAGGCCGCCGCACCAAGGACCAGGGACACATCGCGGACGATGCCTCCGGGGATCACATCGGCGAGGACACGAGGTCGGAAGACCGCCTGGGTCGTCATACCGCGGAGCCTAGCACCGAAGCAGCGATGAGATCGCTGCGGTGCGCATCGGTCAGGTGCGGTGAGCCCAGCCGTTGGAATAGCTCCAGCTCAGCCAGCGATCGACCGTGATGACGATGACGTCGCCGAAGGAATCGGGCATGCCGGCATACTGCGCGTACTTCGCCCGCAGCAGCTCGATGGCTCGGTCGCGTCCGGGGCCCGACTCGTCGATTCGGGCAATGCCATCGGCGCGCACCCACCACAGGTGCTCCCACGCCTCGTTGTAGTGGTCCACCAGGAGTGACGCGCGAGGGTTCGCCTCGATGTTGCGGAGCCGCTTGAGCCTGCGCGACGATTTGGGCTTGCCGTCGACGGCCGAGAAGACGAGGTCGCCATCGGCCGCGAAGACGATCGGTACGACCTGCGGCCCTCCATCGGCGCTGACCGTTGCAAGCCGGCCGACCCGGGCGTCGCCGAATCGGCGTCGTGCCTCATCGGCGTGCATGCCATTCCTCGCGGGTCAGGGAGTACTCGACATCCCCGTGCTCGTCGCCGGGTATCCTGTCGGGCCAGTCGGCGTGGAAGAGGCGGTTGAAGCGTAGCCCGGCCTTCTCCATCACTCGCCTCGAGCCCGTGTTGACAACCATCGTCTGAGCCCACACTCGGCTCGCGCCAAGATCGGCAAAGGCGCTGTCAATCAGCGCCCGAGAGCCCTCGGTCGCGTACCCTTTGCCCCAGGCGGACCGACGCAGCCGGTAGCCGAGCTCGGGTTCATCGAGTAGGCCCTCGTCCGGCTCGGGTCGCAGGTGAAACCAGCCGATGAAGCTTCCCGTTGACTTCTCGATGGTGGCCCAGAACCCAAAGGCTCCGCTCTCCTGGTGGTAACGAAGGAAGCGCGGCAGAACACTCTCCTCGATCTCCTCGCGTGGCGTCGGCCGGCCGCCGTTGATGAAGAACATGACTTCAGGGTCGCTGTCCAGCTCGACCAGGTGGTCCGCGTCCGCATCGGTGAAGCGACGTAGGATCAGCCGATCGGTCTCGAGGAAGACCTCCACTCAGGTGAGCTTGAGGTTCGGGAGCACCTTTTCACCGAACGTCGAGATGAAGGCGGCCTGGTCCCGTCCGACGTTGTGCAGGTAGACCTCGTCGAAGCCCATGTCCACGAAGCGCTGGATCTGTGCGGTGTGCTCCTCGAGATCGGGGCTGATGAGCATGCGGTCCTTGAAATTCTCGATTCGCACCAGCTTGGCGATGTTGGCGAAGTCCTCGGGGTTCTTGATGTCCTGCTTGGGGAACGGCATCCCGCCGTTGGGCCACTCCTTCAGCGCGTTCTGTTCTGCCTCTTCCTGCGTTGGCGCCCAGCTCACGTGGATCTGGAGCTGCGTTTTCATGGCCGATGCGTCCTTGCCGGCCTCGGCGGCACCCTCGCGGAACTTGTCCCACAGCATGTTGATCTTCTCGTCGGCCGCGCCGACGGTGATGATGCCATCGGCGAATTTGCCGGTCTTCTTGGCATTCACGGGGCCGGCGGTGGCGACGTAGATCGGGACCGGATGCTCGGGGAGCGTATAGAGGCGCGCTGATTCCAACGTGAAGTAGTCGCCGTCGTGCTTGACGACCTTGCCCGTGAACAGCTTGCCGATGATCTCGATGCTCTCGAACATCATCCGACTGCGCTCACCAATCTCTGGCCACTCGCCGCCGATGACGTGCTCGTTGAGCGCCTCCCCCGCCCCCAGTCCCAGCCAGAAGCGGCCAGGGTACATGGCGCCCAGCGTAGCGGCCGCATGCGCGATGACCGCGGGGTGGTAGCGGAATCCCGGACACGTTACTGCCGTGCCGAATGGAAGCTTCGTGCGTTGGCCGAGTGCGCCCATGAAGGACCACGCGAATGCGCTCTGCCCTTGCTGCGGGGTCCACGGGTGGAAGTGCTCGCTGACCTGGAAGCCAGCGTCAAAGCCGGCGCCCTCTGCCTGCTCAGCCCAATCGAGCAGGTCGGTTGGATGGAACTGCTCGAGCATGGCCGCGTATCCGATCTTCGTCATGCTGCGTAGCGTAGCGGGTCGTGCCCGCGCGTACCGGTGCGGCACGCCGGTTGCACCGGGCGCGACTAAAGTCGAGGGAAGCCCGGCTTGCTCGTCGGCTGTTACGCCCGGTGCAACCCGGGACGAGTGAGCTCTGTTTCCTTCGACTTTGGTGTCGTGTGGTGCAACTTCAGTCCGAAGGGACGTCAGTCGCGGGAGGGACGCTCCCGGGGCTCGCCGCCGGCGTCCAGCCAGGTGTCGATGCGCTCGATGATGCGATCGACCCGTTCCTGGGGCATCGTTCAACCGGGGCCGATGGCACCACCCTTCGAATTGGCCTCCCTGCGCCGAGAGCTGAACCTGCCGGCCGATGACCTTGCGCGGGTCGGCCATCATGATTGGCATGACGCTCCAGGTGCATCGGTACAACTCGGTCGACGAATTCCTGGCGGCCGCCGGCGATTTCCTCGTCGCGCGCGAGGCAGAGCACAACCTCATGCTCGGAATCTGTTCGACGATCCGCGCCGACCCCGCGCGTTACGCCGAGGACTCACCCACGTTCGCCACCGTGACCGATGCCGCCGGCCGGGTCATGGCCGCGAGCCTGAGGACGCCGCCGTTCAACCAGGTGCTGTCCTGGACCGATGAGCGGGAGGCGGTCGATGCCCTGGTCGATGCCCTGCGCGACGCGCCGCTTCCGGGCATGCTCGGCCCGAAGGAGCCGGCAGCGCAATTTGCCGCGCGCTGGGCGAGCCTGACCGGCCAGGCAGCTCACGTCGACGTCGCCGAGCGCATCTTCCGTCTCGAGCGCGTCATCACGCCCGACTCCCTGGCCTCGGGATCGTGGCGGTCCGGCGAGGCGCGCGATCGCGAGTTGCTCCTCCGCTGGTGGCTGGACTTCCTGGCCGAAGCCATGCCGGAGCAATCTCCGCCCCCTGATCCCGGAGCCTTTGTGGATCGCTGGATCGCGAGCGATCATCAGTGGATCTACCTGTGGGAGGTCGGCGGCCAGGTCGTATCGCTGGTGGGAGCGGGCGCCGAGACGCCGAACGGGGTGCGCATCGGTCCGGTCTACACCCCGCCCGAACAGCGAAATCGCGGTTATGCGAGCGCGTTGACGGCCGCCGCCAGCCAAAATCAGCTGGATCGAGGACGGCGATTCGTCTTCCTGTTCACCGATCTTGCCAATCCGACCTCGAACAAGATCTATCAGTCCATCGGCTATAAGCCGGTGTGCGACGTGGACATGTACCGCTTCGAGGCCGGACCGGTAGCATTGGACCCATGACCGACACATCCACCCAGCTTCTGATCAACGGTGAACTCCGCGACGCGGCTGCGGGCGCAACGTTCGCGACCTTCGATCCCGCGCGTGGCGGTGAGCTTGGGCAGGTTGCCCAGGCCGGGACCGATGACGTTGACGCGGCCGTGACCGCGGCCCGCGGCGCCTTCGACGGTGCCTGGGCCAAGACGGCTCCTGCCAAGCGCTCCCGCATGCTCAACCGGCTGGCGCAGCTGCTGGACGAGCAGACCGATGAGCTCGCCGAGCTCGAATCCCGCAACAACGGCAAGGTGAAGTGGCAGTGCGCCGCCGAGATCAAGGTCGCGGTAGCGACGCTCGAGTTTTTCGCGGGGACGGCGCAGCATCTCTACGGTCGCTCGCACGTCGTCAACCCGTCAGTGGTGAGCTACACCCTGAAGGAGCCTGTCGGCGTGGTCGGCGCCATCATCCCGTGGAATTACCCGCTCATGATGGCGGCCTGGAAGGTCGCGCCGGCACTGGCCACCGGTAACACCATCGTCCTCAAGCCCGCGAGCGCCACGCCACTGACCGCCATTCGCCTGGGCGAGCTGGCGCTCGAGGCCGGTATTCCGGCCGGCGTTCTCAACGTCATCCCCGGTCCGGGCGCCGAGGTGGGGGAGGCGATGGCCGCGCATCCGGGTATCGATAAGATCGCCTTCACCGGCGAGACCGATACCGGGCGCCGCATCGCTGCGACCGCGGCGAAGACCCTGAAACGCGTCTCGCTGGAGCTCGGCGGAAAGTCGCCGAACATCGTCTTCGACGATGCGGACCTCGATGCGGCCGTCATCGGCTCGCTGTGGGCAATCTTCTATTCGGCCGGCCAGTCGTGCGAGGCGCGCTCCCGGATCCTGGTGGCGGACGGGGTGTATGACGCGTTCGCATCGGCCTTCGCAGAGAAAGCACGCGCACTGAGCGTTGGCGACCCGCTGGCCGATGACACGAAGGTCGGCTCTCTCATCTCGCGCGCGCACGCGGAGAAGGTCCGTGGCTTTGTGAAGATCGGACTGGAGGATGGTGGAGAGCTCTTGGCTGGCGGTGATTGTTCGCTGGCTGACGGGCTGGATGCGGCGGCTTTCGTGGCGCCCACGGTCATCGGCGGCGTGGCGAATGACTCGCGCATCGGGCAGGAGGAGGTCTTCGGACCGGTCGTGACACTCACCCGATTCGGCGATGAGAAGGAGGCGATCGGCTTCGCCAACGACATCCGCTATGGGCTGGCCGCAACTGTCTGGACCGGCGATGCCGCCCGTGGCCACCGCGTGGCGCAGCGAATTCGTTCGGGCGCAGTGGGCATCAACACGCCGTTCGTCGCCTTCCCGGGAGTTCCCTTCGGGGGCTTCAAGGATTCCGGCTACGGTCGGGAGCAGTCGCTGGAGGCGCTGGACCTCTACACAGAGACCAAAGCGGTGCTGCAGGGCACGTCGCCCAAGCCGGTGAATCCCTTCGGCATCTGAACCTGCGCCACCGAGCGCGTCGCCCATGAAAACGCTCCCGGGGCGTCTATCTGTTCCAGCGCGTCAAGCGCGTCAGAGGACGCCTAGCAGCCAGAGCACGAGCAGGATGAGCAGGATTGTTCCGATGATGCCAAGTCCGAACATGTTTCGAGCCTCCCTTGCGTTGTCTTGTACGTTGTGTTGCGGTTGAGCGTGTTTGTACCGATTGCTGCTCCGCAGGATTCGTTCCCGATCGCCAGAACCGCTCTGGCGCGATTCCTGCGGAGTTCCCCGACGGCTTCAGAGACAACGTAGAGGGAGGTAATCGCATGACGAACGACCAGACCGATCGCATCGATCGCACGGTGGTGTCCGAATCGCCCGCCGGCCAACCGGTATATCGCGCCACGACGGCGAGGTTCGCGTCACGATTCTCGGGGGTGTATCGGGATCGAGTCAGTTGGGGGGCAATCTGGGGCGGTCTGCTGACCGCGATGGGACTGTTCATCCTGCTGTCGGTCCTCGCGGTGGCCATCGGCATCACCGCCACGCAGGAGACGCAGGTCGAGGCGGGCGACGTGAACCGTGCCGCCGGCGTTGTTTCCGCCGTTCTGGCGCTGCTCTCCTTCCTTGTCGGCGGATACATTGCCGGGCTGGGAAGTGGAGCCGTCGGCCATGGTGCTGGTGCCTTGAACGGCTTCCTGGTCTGGGCGCTGGCGCTGGTCCTGATGCTCGTTCTCGCCGGCCTGGGCCTCGGCCAGCTGTTCGGCGTGCTCACGGAGAATTTCGTGCAGCTTCGATCAATCGGGACCGGCCAGGTCGACCCGCAGGCGCTCGCGGAGGGCGCCCAGAGCGCGGCGTGGATCGGCTTCATCTCGCTGGCACTGGCGGCGACTGCCGCGACCCTCGGAGGATGGCTCGGCGCGGCGACCGATGACGAGGAAGCCGTCGCCTAGCGGCCTTCGTCCTGTGACGTTCTGAGGCTGGTTGCGCCGTCCGCGCGGCCAGCCTCTTGTCTGACAGAGCGCACGACCGCAAGGAAGAGCGGTACTGTTCGCCAGTGCCGATCATTCGATCTCGTGCGTGGGTCGCCGCGCCGATCGAGGAGGTCTTCGACTTCTTCGACGATCCCGCCAACCTCGCGAAGCTCATGCCGCCACCGGTGGCGATTCGCCTGGAGCGTATCGAGCCGGCCCCGCCGCGCCCGGGGAGCACCTTCGAATTTCGGTATGGCCTCGGGCCGATCCAACGCACCTGGACCGTGCGCCTGCTGGACCGCGTGCCGAATGAGCGCTTCGTTGACGAAACCCTATCCGGGCCGATGGCGCGCTTCCACCACTCCCACACCTTCTCCGCGGCGCGCGGCGGAACCTGGATTGAGGATCGGATCGACTTTCACGTTGGTCCGGACGGGCCGGTGGGAACGGTGGTCGACGCCGTCGCTGGCATCGTGATGCGCCTCACGTTCGTCTGGCGCCACGCCATGCAGCGACGGCTCCTCCGCGGCTAGCCTGGTTCGGGTTCGCCCCGGCGCCGGTGCGCGAGCCGCGTCCCGGCGATGATGAGCGCCAGGCCACCATAGAGGCCCATGAGGTGGTAGGTCATCGCAGGCAAGCCCAGGTACGTGAGCTCGACGGCGGGCGGCGGTCGCGAACATGCGCACATCACCTGATACACGCCCAACAGGGCACCGATCCAGACGCCGGCCACCGCCCATGCGGCGGTAATGCCCAGCGCGACCACGCGGCGTCCGCCCGCCAATGGGGACGCTGTCGCCCACGCATGGACCCCGCCCACGATCGTGAGCGCCACGAAGAAGGGAACGATATCGGCGTCGAAATCCTGGTTCGCCACGATCGCCGCGATGCCGGCAAGCACCGACGCACCGATTCCGAACAGCCCGGTCACGGCGTTTGATCACCCACGATGCGTACGCGACCGGCGTCCTGCTCCGCGACGATCAGCCGTCCATCTGACAGTTGCGCCAGCCCGGTTGGCCGATCAAGATCCGCCGCGATGATCTCCGGCTCACTCCCGTCGGCAAGGCGAATGATCGCCCCATCCTGATGGCTGAGCACGAGGATGGCTCCATCTTCGTCCGCCGCCAGGGCAATGGGGGAAGGGACCTCGCCGAGCACAGCGACCTCGCCGGTCCGGGCGATCCGCACGACAGCTCCACCGAAAAGCGCAACGATGAGGTCGTCGCCGCGCCGCAGGATGCCGGTCGGGACGGCATCCGTGGCCTCACCGGTGATCGGTTCGAGGCTCCCAAAGGATGCCGTCACCTCAATCGTGCCCCCGCGCTCGATGTGCAGGACGGCATTGGCGGCAGCGTCGGTGACGTACCAGCCGCGGTCGCCATCGGCGGTGATGTCGTAGGGGTTGCTCGCGATCTCATCGCCATCCGGGTTGGCGCTGCATTCGAACTCCGCGAGGTCGACGCTCAGCCCGTCAGTACATCGTACGGTGCCATGGGCATCTCCGGCAGCGTCGCCGATCACGACGCAGACGGTCCCGTCCGGGGCCATGGCAGCGCCGCTCGGACCGGCGAGATCCGCATACCGTTGGCCGCTGTCCGCGGTGGACGGCAAGTCATCGAGCAGCACGTCCTGGCTGCCGTCAGCCAAGTCAACGGCCACGACACGACCGTCATCTGCGCCACTGCCGAGATCGGCCACCAAAATTCGGCCATCAGGCATCAGGTGCACAATTCGGGGTGCATCGAAGTCAGCGAAGGCCGGGTCACCTGCTAGCTCGCAGGCGACGAGACCGATCGCTGCGACAAGGAGTCCGGCGAAGGTCAACCGAGACGTGCGCACGGGTCTTCGCGACACTCAGATCGCCCGCAGGGTCCCGTCAGGGCGCGCCGGCGATGCCGGTTTGGCGAACTGCTTCGGTGAGGTCCGCGTAGCCGGCGATGTCGGCCTCGACCCACCGATGGACGTACTCCAGGCGCATCGGTTCGGCGATCTGCGGATCGCCCTCGTCCATGGTCAGGAGCAGGCGTCGAAAGTCGTCGTGAGGTGCGTCCGATAATGCGGTGAAGTTGCAGTGGTGGAAGGGTGGGGTGGTCCACGCGATCTCCAGACCATCTGCGCTACCAGCCTCGCGCAGTGCCTGCCAGGTCGGGTCCGATACGACCGACGCGTCGAGTTCGCCGGCGCGCAGCCGCTCGAGCTGAGCGAACTCCGCACCGCCCGTGTCGCCATGCTTGCCGATATCGATGTCGAGGCGCTCGGCGATCAGATCCGCATCTGGGTCAAGGCCCTGTTGGCGCATGGCGTACGCGGGCAGGATCCAGGCCTGTGGCGAGTCCGAGTCGCCGAAGCCGACCCGCCGCCCGCGCAGCCCGTCAAGGCCGATGGGTGAGCCGGTCGGCACCACGACGTGGCTTGTCCAGCCCAGGTCCGTGTCGCGCATCGCGATGGCGCGGCACGCGCCGCCGGTGCGCTCGACAGTTTGCACGTAGGCCAGATTGGTGTTCCAGGCGACATCGACCTGTCCTGCCAACAGCCCATCAAGCAACGCCGGATAGCGACTGTAGAGGACGTAATCGAGGGGGAAGCCGCGCGCGCCGAACCACGCGCGGAAGGCCTCCCAGATGGTCACCACTCGCGGGTGGTACGCGACCGCGCCGACCCGATACTCCATCAGAACAGATCCTGTCCGGTGAGCGCCTTGCCAAGCAGGTCGTGCAGGACGTCGGTCGTCGGCGCCATGACCGATGCCGCTCGCGCATCGCGGAACTGTCGCTCCAGCCCGAGGTGGCGGCTGAATGCCGCGCCGCCACAGGCGCGCATCGCCTGGTCGGTCACGTAGATTGCCATCTCGGCCGCCGCCGCCTTCAGCGCAAGGACGCCGAGCTGCGCCCCCGCGCCGCCAGATGCCACTTCAGCGGCGACCTCGTGCAGGAGGGCGCGGGCTTGCATGTGACGGATCTTTGCCTCCGCGAGCCGCGCGCGCACACCGGGAATGTCGGCAAGCGAGCTGCCCAGGTGCTCGAATCTGGCGCCGGTCACGTGACCGCTGGCGGCCGTGATGGCGGAGCCGGCTATGCCGACGCTCGTCGCGGCGCTGCACAGGACGAACCACGGCAGGGTGGCGCTCATCATGAGCCCGAAGCCAGTCGCAGCCCCGCCGATCCGTCGCTCGGGCGCAATCGACACCTCACGGAAGGCGACCGGCGACGAGGCATTGCCCCGCATCCCGAGGCCGTCGAACCCACCCAGCACCTCGATTCCCGGGGCGCCTGCATCGATGAGGTAAAGCTCCGTGGTGGTCGGGTCGTCGGATCCGGGGGCGCCGCTGGCGGTCACGTACGAGTCCGCATGGCCGGCAGAGGTGACCCATGACTTGTCCGCGTTGACGATCACCCCATCGCCATCTGGAATGGCCCGCGAGACCTGTGCCCAGAAGTGGCTCCGCGAGCCGCGTTCGGAGTAGGCCAGCGTCGCGAGGTGGTCACCGGCGGCAATCGCGCGCAGCACATCGGCCTTGACGCCATCGGCGGGTCCATCGGTCCCCGCCAGGAGGGTCTGTGTGGCGACGACATGCATGGTGAAGATCATGCCGGTCGAGGCGCAGGCGCCGGCAACCGATTCGACCGCGGCCACCACCTCGGTGGGCCCCCCGCCCGGTCCGCCATAGGTCTCATCCAGCCCGATGCCGAGGAGTCCCGCGGCGCGCAGCGCGGCGATGCTCTCGGTCGGGAAGCGAGCCTCTCGGTCGACCTCAGCGGCGGTGGCAGCGATTTGGTCAGTCGGGACTGGACGGATGCGACTGTCGACGGTCATGCAGATCTCCCTGAGAGTTCAGTGGGCTCGGAGTTCAGTGGGCTCGGAGTTCAGTGGGCTCGAATCCGGCGATGGCGACCATCCTGGTCGCTGTCCTGAGCTTCGTCACCACCACCAGGCGCGAGGGCGGCGACGGGCGAGGCGTTCATCAAGCCCGTACCAGCGGCCGGCCCGGATGAGCGCCAGCGCCACCAGCGGCACCCAATAGATCGGGTATTCCCAGAGGAACTTGTTATTGAAGAGGGTCATGAAGTGGAGGTGCAGTTGGAGGCTGGCGGCGCCAAGGGCTCCAATCGGAGTCAGCAAGCCCAGGACGAGCAGCAGGCCGGCGCCCGCCTCTGCCAGCCCGATGAGGGGTCCGAAGATCTCATAGTTCGGCAAGATCACATCTTCGACGAGAGACCGATACAGAGCCACCGGGTGCCCGTCCGCGCGCGCCCCGCCCGGAAGAACCTCGAACTCGAGAATGCTCCGCGCACCGGGGGCATCGATGACATAGCCGAACGGTGTACCTGAGAAGCCCGGCGGGGCGAGTTTCGCCAGGCCATTCGAGAGGAACACGAGCCCGAACAGCACTCGCATTGCGGCGATCGCACGGCCAAACCACGCGCTGCCAGTGGCCTCGGCCTGGACGTCGGTGAGTGCTGTCATCCGCACACGAAGCGACGCAGCGCCGTCCGGTCAGCGACGAACTGGTGTAAGCGCTGACGCACCGCCGCCATGGCGTCCGCGAGACTTGCATCGGCCGCAAGAGCCAGACGCATATCTGGATCGTTCGAGAGCGGATGCCAGAAGAAGCCCTGCGCGTCGGCCGTCAGCTCCGGCGCCAGATCCTCGGCGCGCAACGCCTCACCTCCTTCTGCGGCGCCACGCAATGCGATCGGCCGGAAGATGCGGTCCTCCTGGCCGATCCCGAGGGTGTCGGCCAGCATGTCCAAACGGGCAATCTCGTCGAGATGCGCCTCCGGCAGGGTCGCCGCGAGCTTCACGTGCGCACCCGCCCCGAGCAGCGTACGGATGCCGTCGAGGGCCTTGGCGTGGGAGCCAGCTCCACGGTGCGAATCATGCTGCTGCGCCTCCGCGGAGTCGAGGCTGATCTGAAAGGTGAGCCCGCGCCCGATGAGCGGGCGGATGCGCTCCCAGCGGGGGCCCCGCAGGAGCATCGCGTTCGTCAGGAGCGTGAGTGGGAGTCGATCGGTGATCCAGGTGATGAGCTCCGGGAGGTCCGGCCGCAGCAAAGGCTCGCCGCCGGTGACGAAGACCCGCTCCAGCCCGGTCGCCGCCGCCTGATCAACGAGGGTCTCGATCCGCTCCCGGGGCAGCCGGCGCGGGTCGGCGGTCGGCCCCGATACCACGCAACAGTAGTCGCAGTGCAGGTTGCAGTCGTAGTTCGTGTACAGCCAGAGCCGACGCGGCATCAGCATCTCCACCGTTGCGGTGGCCGGCGACGCGCCACGGGACTGTGTCCAATCGGTGCGGCCCGGCCCCTTGCGCAAGAAGTACAGCCGCCAGCCGGGGCGCGCGGGATCGGGCAGGTCACTCAGCAATCCGTGCCCCGCGGCGCGCTCGAATGCACGCAGATCGGAGCCGATCTCGGGTACGGGGCTGGCGATCCGGAGGATATTTCCGTTGTCGATCCCTGCGAGTGCGGCCTGAATCCGGATCATCAGGCCGGAGCCGAAGTCGGCGCGTGCCTCATCGAGGGTTGCATGGTACGGGAGTGGTCGCCCAGCTCCGTACACGCGCTCACCTGATTCGGCCAGTGTCGATCCTTGTCGCGGCCCGATCATGCCCGACAAACCCGGTCAGGCAGAGTGAGGCCGCGCGGGTGTGTCATTGCCCAACTTTAGCCTATGGTCGATGACGAAAGTATGAAGCGCAGCCAAGAGGTCGGCATGCGGCGGTCTCGAGCCATCGCAGCCGGCCCCCTTGCGCCACCAATCGGCGACGCGTACCGTTGCGAGTATCATGAGCGCCACGCTCGCGGCCTGGTTCAACCGCTTCCCCGAAGGCTGGTGGGGCTACCACTGGTCGCCGCCGACGCCGATGAGCGCGGTGGAGCTGATCGGCACGCCGACTATTGATTCTCGCCTGATGGCCACCCTGTGG